>NZ_DBHIVL010000020.1:0-33819 GCF_057271695.1 Centipeda sp. (in: firmicutes) | reverse complement strand
TTTCGTAACAGTTTTGTGCCTTGAAGCGTAGCGGAAAGGAATGGTCATAATCATGTTAAAAGGAATTCCCAAATGTATCAGCCCGGATCTCCTCAAGGCTCTGGCAGATATGGGGCATGGCGACCTCGTCGTGATTGCGGATGATTTTTATCCAGCTGTATCCATGGCGAAGAATGGCATCACCATCAACGCCGATGGGATCAGTGCTGCAGAGATGTTGGATGGCATTCTGAAACTCATGCCACTTGATACGGAGTATGAGAAGCATCCCGTATTGATTATGGACGTGATGGAAGAGATGCGGGAGAAAATCGGCCGACCAAAGGTCTGGGATGATTTCATCGCCGCTGTCAAGAACAACGTGCCGGAGGGCGCAGACTGCGTCGGCTTTATTGATCGGTTCAGCTTCTATGATAAGGCAAAGACTGCTTTTGTAACGATCTCCACAGGAGAACGTCAGCCATACGGCTGTGTGATTCTCCAGAAAGGTGTTATGTAGGGAAATGCGATTCCGTGTTTCCCGGTAAATAAAGCAAGGAGGATTTTATCATGAACATGAAGAAAAAACTCTTGGCGGTGGCGCTCGGTGTCACCTGCTGCCTGTCCTTTGCCGGCTGCGGCGGAGACGGTGAGAAGCAGGCCTCCTCAACAGACAAGCCTGCGGCGGCGCGTGTCGTTGAGGCGACGGATGCCGCGATGAAGGGCGAGAAGAAAGACTGGAAAATTGCCGTCGTCGTCAAGGATTCGTCAAACGGTTGGTTTGCCCGTATGGAGGAAGGCGTGAAGCAGTACGCGGCCGACACGGGGATTAACGCCTACCAGAAAGGGCCAGCGGCAACCGATGCGGCGCAGCAGGTTCAGGTCATTCAGGATGTAATCAATCAGGACATCAACGCACTCTGCGTTGTTCCGGTTGATCCCGCTGCCTGTGACCCTGTCCTCAAGGAAGCGCGTGACAAGGGCATATTGGTCATCACGCATGAAGGTTCGACCTGCAAGAACTCAGACTATGACCTTGAGGCATTCAACAATGCTGGCTACGGTGCATTCATCATGGACAAACTGCAGGAGGCCATGGGCGGTAAGGGCATCTACACGACGATGGTCGCACATCTGACCAATGCGTCGCAGAACGAGTGGGCAAATGGTGCTGTTGCTCAGCAGACGGCAAAGTACCCCGATGTGAAGCTGCTTGATAATCCAAAGCGCGTCGAGTCTGAGAACAACTCGGAAAAGGCATACCAGGTTGCGAAGGAAGTCATCAAAGCACATCCGGAAGTCACCGGATTCGTCGGCACAAGCTCCATGGATACTCCGGGTATTGCGCGTGCAATCAACGAACTCGGACTGAAGGGCAAGGTCTTCGTTGTCGGTACTGGAATGCCAAATGAGTGCCGTACGCTGATCAAGGACGGATCACTCTCTTATATTACCCTTTGGGATCCGGCCGAGGCTGGCTATGCAATGTGTGTGTTTGCACGTCAAATTCTCGAGGGCAAGACACCGCAGGATGGTATGGATCTTGGTCTGAAGTCGTACAACAAGCTCCAGGTCAGCCCTGAAAACCCTCGTCTCTTCATGGGCGCAGGTTGGATTGCGATCAATAAGGATAACGTAGATAACTACAACTTCTAATTTTTGGGATGTTCCGGCAAAAGCGCGGCAGTCCATGGCGGGCTTCTGCGCTTTTGATCTATTTACTGAGTGCTGGAAGGAGGAGCGGAATTTGTCTGACTATATTTTGAAAGCGACGGGGATTAAGAAATACTTCGGCGGTGTCAAGGCACTGGATGGTGTCAGCCTTTCGATACGCAAGGGAGAAATTCACTGCCTCGCGGGAGAGAATGGTTGCGGGAAATCGACCATCATTAACATTATCTCTGGATTTTACACCCCCGATGCAGGTACCCTTGAAATCGACGGAAAAACATTTGACAGAATGACCCCGCAGATGGCCATTACCAACGGCATCCAGGTCATCTATCAGGACTTGTCTCTCTTTCCAAATCTGACGGTTCAGGAAAATCTTGCACTGAATATGGAGGTCGCATCAGGGCGAGCGCTCGTGAATCAGTCTCGTATGAAGGAGATTGCACTTGCCGCACTCTCGAAGATCAATCTGACGCTGGATCTGGATGAACTTGTGGAAAATCTCACCTTTGGCATGCGGCAGATGATCGCCATCAGCAGAGCACTGCTCAACGATGCACGGCTGATTATCATGGATGAACCGACAACGGGTCTGACCAAGAAAGAGGTGGAGACGCTCTTTCGTCTCATTCGGGAGTTGCAGTCGCGCGGTATTGCGGTTCTCTTTGTCTCGCACAAATTGGACGAAGTATTTGAAATCGCAGAGCGGTTTACCATCTTCCGTAGTGGACGCAATGTTGCAGAAGGGAGCACAAAGGACCTTAATCAAGACAAGTTCACCTACTATATGACCGGACGCGAGATCGTAACGCAGCGCTTCTCCTATCAGGAGAAAGACGCACCGACTGTTCTGGAGATCAAGGATCTGTGCCTTGAGAACGGGTTCCAAGATGTGAGCTTTCATCTCAAAAAAGGTGAGATCGTCGGCATCACGGGACTGCTTGGATCCGGCCGCACAGAGCTTGCCGAGGCACTGTTCGGCTGCTATCAGCCGCAGAGCGGTGAGATTAAGATCAACGGGAATCCCGTTCAGCTCTCCTGCATTCGTGATGCCATCGAAAACGGCATTGGATACCTGCCGCCGGATCGTGTCACGGAGGGGCTCTTTCTGAGCCAGTCAATTGCAGACAATATCTCTGCCGAGAAATGGAGCAACTACGCAAATTTCCTAGGTGCAATCAATCGGCATAAAATAGATGAAATGGCACACTACTGGGAGAAGGAACTGTCTATCGCTCTGCACGATGTTGAGGATCAGGTCGGCACGCTCTCGGGCGGCAACCAGCAGAAATGTGTACTCGCGAAATGGTTGTCCCTTGATCTCAATGTGCTGATCCTCAATGGCCCGACTGTCGGCGTTGACATTGGCGCGAAATTCGATATCTATGAGCGTGTCCGCAAGCTCGCGCAGGAGGGGCTCACCGTACTCATCATTTCGGATGATCTGCCGGAGGTGCTGACCAACTGCAATCGGGTGATGGTGATGCGGCAGGGACGCCTTGTTGCGTCTCTGTCCACAGACGGGCTCGCAGAGAGTACGCTCGCAGAACTTGCCCACCAAGGAGGGGATGCCACATGAAAAAGAGATTGTTCACCTCAACGGAATTCTATATCGGCATCGTACTTCTGCTCCTCTGCTTCATGATTCAGGCGAAAAGTGGTCAGTTCTTTACCGGCAACAATGCGGTGGATCTTCTGCGCGCCTTCTCTGTGCCCGCCATGTTCTGCATCGGTGAGATGTTCGTGATTATTACGGGCGGCGTGGATGTCTCCTTTCCAGCCATCGCCTCCATGTCGATGTTCATCGTTTGCTCACGTATGGAGCAGGTAACGGACAACCCGTTGCTCTTCTTTGCGTCGGCCATGCTCATCGGTCTTGCTGTTGGTTTGGTTAACGGCTACATCATCGCGCGTTTTCGTTTTCCAGCGCTAATTGTGACGCTTGGGACGAGCAGCATCTGCTTTGGTATCATGCAGGGGATCTTTAAGTCCAGAGAGTATCCGCTCTGTGCGCCTCTGTACGAGCTTGGACAGACGAAACTGTTTTCGGTAACGAATCCCGTCTCGGGACTGACCTCGGATATGCCGGTTGGCATCATCCTCATGCTGGTTCTGATTTTTGTCGGATGGTTCATTCTGAATCGCACCATGCTCGGCAGGGGCATCTATGCGATTGGAGGGGACGAGAAAGCTGCGCAGCGTGCAGGATTCCATGTATTCAGGACCATTGTCTTCATCTACGCCTTTTCCGGCTGTATGGCAGGACTCATTGGTGTTCTGCGCTCTACTATGCTACTCGCCGTTCATCCGAATAATCTCGAGGGGCTTGAGCTGACCGTCATCGCTGCCTGCGTGCTTGGCGGTGTGCGGATGGAGGGGGGCAAGGGAACCGTAGGAGGCGCACTCCTTGGCATGGCGCTTCTGACCGTGATGGACAATAGCCTCATCCTCCTCGATATTTCGACCACATGGCAAAAGGTTTTTACGGGTGCGGTCATTATCATTGGTACAGCCATTTCTGCAGTGCAGATGAAACGAAATGCGCGCAAACTCACGGTTCAAGTATCTGAGGAAGAGGGAGGGAAACAATGATGGAGACACTACAACAGTTCTTTCAAAGGGATAAGAATCTCATGCGGATGCTTATTGTATTTCTGACCGTGTTTGTCTTCTGCTCTATTCTGAAGGGAGCACTCTTCCTCAGCGTGTCGAACTTCCAGTCTATGGGAAAGCAGTTCCCGGAATTCGGGCTGCTCGCCATTGCGATGGCGTTCACGCTCTATACGGCAGGAATTGATCTCAGTGTTGTCGCCGTGGCGAATCTCTCTGCTGTTCTGGTGGCAAAGGTGCTACCGGTACTGATTACCCCAGAGACACCGGAGGGGACGGTTGTTACAATCATTCTTTTTTCCTTTCTCGGTGCATTGCTGTTTGGTATGCTCTGCGGTGCGCTGAATGGATTTCTCATTGGATCGGTCGGCATCACGCCGATTCTGGCAACATTGGGTACACAGGCACTCTTTATGGGGACAGCGATTGTTATGACGAACGGAAGTACGCTTGGTGGACTGCCTCCGCAGATCGCAGGCGCAATGTCAGCAAAGATTCTTGGCATTCCCATGCCGTTGATTATCTTCATTGTGTTTGCTGCTGCTGCTGCCTTCATCATGGAGCGTACGACGCTCGGGTACAAACTTCGCATGCTCGGCACAAGTGTCAAGGCATCTGCATTCTCTGGGTTCAATAATGTACGGCTCTATCTGGCGAACTATATGATAAGCGGTGTGCTGAGCGCTGCCGCAGGTCTCATCATGTTGGGACGATTCAACTCGGCAAAGGCGGACTACGGTGCATCCTATCTGATGGAGGCTATTCTGATTGCTGTGCTTGGAGGAGTTGATCCCTATGGCGGTAAGGGGAATATGAAAGGCGTCATCGTTGCCGTTCTGATTGTACAAATGATCTCGAGTTGGCTCAATATGTATGAGAGTATCTCAAATTTCTATCGCCAGATCATCTGGGGTGGATTGTTGATCTTTGTTCTGATTTACAATCATATCGTTAACGAACGCGAAAAGAAAAAAGCAAGTCAGGGATAAGACACCTAATGGATGCAGCTGTATCACCAGCTGCATTTTTTGTAGCTATGAAACGCTTTATTTTCTCCGAATAGAGGTGACAAATACACTAAGTCATGCTATAACTATGTTCATTATGGTAAATGAAACAGCACGAATCAACATCAACAACATTCTGGAGCGCGCGATTGACATTGGGCAGCGCATGCTCGTGACGGGGGCCGAGGTCAGCCGCGTAGAGCGCACGATCAACTTCATCTGCCGTGCCTACGGCGTGCGCCATGTGGACGTGATGGTCATTACGACCAGCATTGTTGTGACGCTGCGTGGGGAGGACATCGGCGTGCTTACGCAGATGCGCCGTGTGCCCGGGCAAAACTTCGACTTTCAGCAGCTCAAGGCTCTGAATCAGCTTTCACGCGAGATCTGCGCCCATCCCATGACCTCTGATGAAATCAAAAAACGCATTCGGGAGATCGACACGATGGAGGTGATCTCACTCAAGGCATCCCTGTTCTACTGGGCACTGATTGCTGCGAGTTTCTCTGCGTTCTTTGGCGCGCGTTTCGATGATGCCGTCTGTGCGGGCATCGTGGGCGTGCTCCTGCGTCTTCTGCAGCATCTGCTTGCGCAGACGAAGCTGAATCCATATTTTGGTCTCGTTCTGCTCAGCTTTGTCGGGGGAATGCTCGCGAACTCGTTCATGTATTTTGGTCTGGACATTCATCCCGCCGCAATCAACATGGGCAATATCATGCCTGTCATCCCGGGGCTTGCCCTCATGAACTCGATCCGTGATATGTTCAATCAGGAGACGATATCAGGGCTCATCAAGAGTGCAGAGGCATTCATCCTTAGCCTCCTCATTGCAACGGGGTTTGCATTCAGCGCGACGGGGACACTCATCGCCTTTGAGACGGCGGGATGGGTCTATCTCCTGACCTCGTTTGTCGGCGGCTTTTGCTTTCATCTGCTCTGGCACGGACACTTCAAGGACGCTGTCATGGGGGCGGTGGTCTGCATGGGCGCGTGGGGATTCACGATGCTCTTTGTGGCAATGGGATGGAACGAGTTTGCAGGCTACTTTGCGGGGGCGGTCTTTGCAACGATTGCTGCGGAAATTTTGGCGCGCATCTACAAATCGCCCGCGACGATCTTTCTCATCATCGGTGTGATTGCGATGGTGCCGGGCGGCTCGCTCTACCGCACGATGTTCTACGCCGTCGCTGCCGACTGGGAGAAATTTGGAACGCAGGGGATCAAGACGTTCCTCTATGCCGTTTCGATTGCAGCGGGGATCGTCATCGCAACGGCGATCTGGGAGACGGTTAAGGCGTGGATGATAAGCCGTAGAAAAAAAGGTGAGTCCTCTACGGCAGAGCCTTTGTGTACGCAGGATAAGACGTGAAAGAGGGAAACATTCTATGGCAATGCGTGCGCGTACGCGTCTTTGGCTGACGATCTTTCTCGGCATGATGACTGCGATTGCGCCGCTCTCGACAGATATGTATTTGCCGGCACTGCCCGAGGTTCAGGCGGACTTTGGCGTGTCGACCTCGCTCGTACAGCTGACGCTGACGATGACGATGCTCGGCATGGCACTCGGGCAGATTCTTGCGGGACCCCTGAGCGACCTTCATGGACGGCGTTTTCCGCTCTTTCTTGGGATGCTTGTCTTTATCGGTGCAACGCTTGGCTGTGTACTAGCAGAGGATATCCATCTCTTTCTCTTTTTCCGTTTCTGTGCAGGCCTTGCGGGCGCGAGCGGCATTGTCATTGCGCGTGCGATTGCACGCGATATCTGTGAGGGCCCGGAACTCACGCGTTTCTTTGCCGTGCTCATGATGGTGAACGGCTTTGCGCCGATCATCGCACCTGTCATCGGCGGACAGATGCTCCTCTTTGCTGACTGGCGTGCGACCTTTGTCCTCCTCACGCTTATCGGAGTATTGCTCGCAGGCGCAACCATCGTCTACCAGGAAACCTTGCCGCGTGAAAAGCGCAGCGGAAATATGACCGACGCTCTGAAAAACTTTCCGATGCTTCTGCGTGATCGCTATTTTCTTGGACACTGCCTTCTTCAATGCTTTGTATTTGGAGCGTTCTTCTCCTATCTTTCGGGGTCGTCGTTCGTCTTTCAAAATATCTATGCCGTCTCGCCGCAGGGCTACAGCATGATCTTCGCCGCAATAGGGGCGGGGCTGCTCCTCGCAGGGGTTCTGCCCGCACGCCTTGCAGGGCGTGTGCCGGACATCATTCTGCTGAAATACGCGGTGCTTGTGCCCCTCTTTGGGAGCGCATTGCTGCTGATCGGATTCTTCTTTGGCGCATCGCTTGCCGTTATCTTTGTTCTGCTGTTCCTGACGGTTGTCCCACTCTCGGTGGTGGGGGCAGCGAGCTTTTCGCTTGCGCTTTCGCGGCAGGGAAAGAATGCCGGCAGTGCGTCCGCGCTTATTGGCTGCTTTTCCATGCTGCTCGGCGCGTGCATGATGCCGCTAGTCGGCATTGCGGGCGACCATACGGCACTCCCCATGGGGATGATTATGCTGACGGGGTACGGAATGGGGGCAGCGGTATTCTATGGAATGATTGCATCGGATCACCCCATGATGCGCTGATTTTCAGCTATCTTTCACCTCGTTTTCGTATACTTTCCTAGGAAAAATCGGATACAATCAACGGGAGATGATACGATGCGTGTGCTTTTGGCGGAAGATGATCTGCGCCTCGGGAAGCTCATTCAATATATGCTCGAACAAAATGATATCTCGGTCGAGTGGGTGACGGACGGCAGTGACATCTATGAGTATGCGACCTATGCGGAGTACGATATTCTGATCCTGGATTGGATGATGCCCGGGGAGACGGGCGTCGAGGCGTGTGCGCGCCTGCGCCGCAGCGGCTATGACCGTGCCATCCTGATGCTGACGGCACGTGACTCGGTAGAGGATCGTGTGACGGGACTGGATGCAGGGGCGGACGACTACCTTGTGAAGCCGTTCGAATTCTCGGAGCTGCTCGCGCGTCTGCGTGCCCTCGGTCGGCGGGCGACACAGCGGATTCAGCATGAGGTGGATGAGATTGGCGGATTCAAACTGAACCGCACAGCGAACATTCTCGAGAAGAACGGCAAGATGATCCAGCTCTCGCCGCGTGAGTTTCAGCTCTTTGACTTGCTCGCGCAGAACATCGGCATTGTTGTGCCGCGCGACATCATTCTTGACCGCATCTGGGGGCTCGAGGCGGATGTCAGCTCGAACAACATCGACTCCTATATGAAGATGCTGCGCAAGAAACTGGATGCGGCAGGGGAGGGCGACGCCATCAAGACGGTGCGTGGTGTCGGATACAAGCTGGAGTCGCTGCGTTGAACGAACAGAATGTATTCGGACGCAGCCGTCTGCGCCTGATGCTCCGTTATGCGCTTGTCATGGGAGGACTGGTGATTGTCCTCCTCTTTGCTATGCACAAGACGATGGAGTGGGCGATCACGTCGGAACAGGCGCGTGAACTCTTGGACACGGCGGACAGTGTGGCTGAGGCGCAGGCATATGCCGTCCTCCATGCCGGCATGGATACGGACGAGGCACAGCTCTACCGCAGTACGAACGATCGTCTTTTCTACTATGTCTTCGACGGCGAGGGGCGGCTTGTCAGCTTCTCGCGTGCGTCTTTCCGCATCGAGTCGTTTGTGTTGGACATCGTGACTGTGTGGGATGCGCCCGAGCGGGAAGTGCGCGTCTTTACGAAGACGAATGAGCGCGGCACATCGACGAAGGTGATGGTGACAGCGCAGACGGTGTTCAGCCCCCCCCTGCCCGTACAGACGGTCTACGTCGGCAAGGATGTCACCGCCATGTATAACGGCATGGAAAAGGCGACGTGGGCACTTGCGATTCTCGGCGGGCTGGCACTCGTATTTGCCGCCGCCATCGGCTATGTGCTCTCAGGCGGTGCGATGAAGCCCGTGCGCGAGGCGTATGAAAAACAGCGGCAATTTGCCGCAGATGCCTCGCATGAGCTGCGTACGCCGCTCGCTGTCGTGCTCGCCTCGGCGGATCTCCTGCTGACCGATCCGTCGATCACCTCGCCATTCCTGAAGCAGGTTATTGAGGATGTGCGTGACGAGGTAAAGAAGATGACAAAGCTCGTTGGTGATCTCCTCACCGTGGCGCGAAGCGATGCGAAGGCGAACCAACTCAAACCCGTGCGCATGGATCTCGTTGCAGCGGCACAGCAGACCGTACGCATTATGCGCCCGTTCGCCGAAAAGAAAGATATTGTCATTGCGGAGGAGCTGCCAAAACGCGCGGAGATCTGCGCGGACGAGCAGAAGATTCGTCAGTTGATCCTGATTCTGGTGGATAACGCTGTGAAGTATACACCCAAACACGGACGTATTTCCGTCTGCGTACAGGAGGAGAAGGGAGCTGTGGAGCTCTCTGTGTCCGATACGGGCATCGGCATTGCACCCGAGCACATAGAGCGCATTTTTGACCGCTTCTATCGCGTGGACAAGGCACGCTCACGCCGCATGGGCGGCAACGGACTCGGGCTTGCCATCGCACGCGAGATTGCCGAAGCGCACGGGGGAACGATTGCAGTCGAGAGCGAGATGGGCCAGGGGACGACGTTCCGTGTCCAACTGAAGGCGAGAACAAAGAATTAGTGAGAGAGCAAATGACAGAGAATTTTTTTGAACTCGATCATGTCACCCATGTCTACCAAAGCGGAGAGGGGGAGGGACATGAGGCTCTGTGCGGTGTCACCCTCTCCATTGCGGCGGGCGAATTCGTGGCGGTGCTCGGGGCAAACGGCTCGGGCAAATCGACCCTCGCACGCCATCTGAATGCTCTCCTCCTGCCGAGCGAGGGAACGTGTCGGGTGTGTGGATGGGATACGAAGGACGAGGTGCGGCGATGGGATATCCGACAGGAAGTCAGCATGGTGTTCCAGAACCCCGATAATCAGCTCATTGCGGCAGTTGTCGCGGACGATGTCGCATTCGGCCCCGAAAACCTTGGTGTGCCTCCCGCAGAGATTCGTACGCGCGTGCAGGATGCGCTTGCACTCGTCGGTATGGAATCGTACGCACAGGCTGCGCCGCATCTGCTCTCGGGCGGACAGAAGCAGCGCATCGCCATCGCGGGGGCAATCGCCATGCAGACGCATTGTCTTGTGCTCGATGAGCCGACGGCGATGCTCGACCCACGCGGCAGGACAGAGGTTCTGCGTGCGGTCAAAAAACTTCACAAAGAGCAGGGCATGACGATTGTCTACATCACGCACTTCATGGAAGAGGCGATTGCGGCAGACCGCATTGTGCTGATGGATGCGGGACGTGTTGTCATGGACGGAACACCACATGAAGTATTCTCGCAGTCGGAGAAGGTGCGCGCGCTCGGGCTGGACATTCCACTCGCCGCCGACCTCGCGGAACACTTGCGGCGCGGCGGACGTGATCTGCCGCAGGATATCGTAACGGATGAGGAGCTGCTGCATTGTCTATCGAGATAGAATCGCTTTCATACACCTATATGGAAAAAACGCCGCTCTCACACACCGCCCTGCACAATGTCACGCTGACAATTCGAGGGGGAGCATTTACGGCGATTGCAGGCGAGACAGGCGCGGGCAAATCGACACTGATGCAGCTGCTCGGTGGTCTCCTTGTGCCGACGGCGGGACGCGTGTGTGTGGATGGCGTGTCCCTCCATGGAAAAAGCAAAGCGGAAAAGGAGGCGGCACGGACGGCGCGTTTCCGTGTCGGCATGGTCTTTCAGTATCCTGAGCATCAGCTGTTCGAGGAGACGGTCTATGAGGATATCGCATTTGGTCCACGAAATCAGGGTCTTTCAGATGCTGATGTGGAAAGCCGTGTGCGCGAGGCGATGGAACTCGTACATCTGCCCGAGCGTTATCGCACGCGCTCGCCATTTGCGCTCTCGGGCGGGGAGCGCAGACGCGTCGCCATTGCGGGGGTTCTCGCTCTTGCTCCGCGCTATCTTGTCCTCGACGAGCCGGCAGCGGGACTTGATCCGCGCGGACGTGAGGAACTGCTCGCCATGCTCACGATGCTGCACCGCGAGCGCGGCGTCAGCATTGTCCTCGTCTCGCACAGCATGGAGGACATCCTGCGCGTCGCCAATCATATGGTGATCCTCGCGGGCGGACAGGTCATCGGTGAGGGAACGCCGCACGATCTCTTTCAACGGAATGATCTTCTCGCGCGCGCTGCACTCGCTGCTCCACACCTCCTGCGTCTCGGTCGAAAACTCGAGGCGGCGGGCTATCCCGTCAGGGACTGCATGACGGTTGCAGATATGGCGGAAAAGATTTTGACGAGCGGCAGATAAGGCGCACAAAAAAACGGACGATAGCGTCCGTTTTTTTGTCGAATCACGCCTTCATGCGCGGTGGTGTCGATACGCCCGAGGACGTAATGCCCGCAGCCTTATCCTTCTCACGCTCTTCCTCGAGGTAGTAGGAAGGATCAACGCCGAGTTCATGAATGAAGTGATAGAGATCGTTGCCCGTCGGGACGACCTGTATGGAGGAGGCACCGTCCTTTTCCTCCGAGAGGTCAATGACCGTCCGCCGATCGAGCAGCTTGCCGTTGGTGTCGGCAAAGAGAATGATGATGGGGGTCGTCGTCCGTCCGAACTTGCTTTCCTTTACGACAGCAAAGCCGAAGGTGGTCTTGAGCACTGCGCCCTCCGGATAGAGAGCGACATTGTTAAAGAAGGTCTCAAGGAGTTTCGGGTCGAACTGCCCCTTGTTGATGTTGTGCATGATGTTGTAGGCGATGTTCGGCATATACGCTTTCTTGTACGGGCGTTCGCTCGTCAGCGCGTCATAGACATCAGCAATCGCTGCAATCTTAGCGTAGCGGTGCATTTCCTCGCCCTTGATTCCACGAGGATAGCCCGTACCGTCGATGTGCTCGTGATGCTGTCCCGCAATCGCCGCGAGGATGCTTGCCTTCGGCAGGTCTTTCATCTTCAGGATACGGCGTGCGCCGTCTGCGGGATGCTTCTTCATGATGTCAAACTCGCTCGTCGTCAGACTGCGATTCTTTGTGAGGATGTCCGTGTGCACGTCGATTTTCCCTAAATCGTGCAAGAGTCCGCCGAGCGTGATGATGGACAGTTCCTCCTTCGGCAGATGGCAGAGCATTCCCATCATCGCCGAGAGAACAGCGACATTGACACTGTGTGCGAACGTGTAGGCATCGTGTGTGCGAATGTCTGTGAGCTGGACGAGGTTGTTGTGGTTGTCGAAGAGGTCAAAAACGATGGAATCCGTCACCTTTTGCAGGGCGGGAACGTCCAGTGTGCCATTTTCCTCGATGGACTGAAATGTATTGTAGACGGCACTGATCGCGTTGACACGCGTCTTCTCCTGGATCACGTCCGGCGGCGGTACAAATTTATGGCTCGGATCCATGGATGTCACGGTGACAGATTGAATGCCAAGCTGATGAAGTCTGCGAATATAGTCAATTGTAACCGGCTGTCCCTTGACGAGATAACTGCCCCCTGCGGTATTGAACAGGCTCTGTCCAAGTACCATGCCATCCTTTAACTTCGAGACGGGAAGTCGTAGCATTTTTTCCCCCTTGTTTTGTTCTCGTATGTTTTGCCGCATCCTGCACATATGGGCAGTTTCCCCGTATGCAGCAGATACTGAGATTCCCTATTTATATACGCATATTAGTTTACATGAAATACGAATTTTTGTAAAGATGTATATGGTTGACAAAGTTCCATTTGATTTGCATGGAACTTTTGTTTTTGTTATACTGTAGAGAAATCATCGGGAAGGACGATACACGGATTGAAACAGGGAAAAAAAGAACATTCGCCCACTGAACAGAATGGGGCATTTCTCAAATATGCGGGAGCTGTGTTTGCGCTCTCCTTTTTGCTTGTCTGCGCGATTTATTACTACGGAACCTACTTTATGTCCGGCTCGCTGCGCGATGCAAACGCATTTGCCGATATCGTGGAGAATGATCTCGGCTATGTGCTCATCATGGGCGTTGACCGCAGAGATGGAGATGTCGGACGCAGTGACACGCTGATGCTTGCAGCAGTCGACGAGGAGCAGGGGCGCGCAACGCTGCTCTCCATCCCGCGTGATACACGCATCGAGGTGGGCAAATACGGCTATGACAAGATCAACCATGCCTATGCGTTCGGCGGACATGAGATGACGCTTGCATCGGTGGGAAAAATTGTGGGTGTCCCCATTACGCATTACATCCTGATTGATACGTCCGCATTTGAGCGCATCGTGGACGCGGTCGGAGGCGTGGATATCAACGTCGAGAAGCGGATGTACTACGAAGACCCGTGGGATGACAATGGCGGACTTATCATCGATCTGCAGCCGGGTGAGCAGCATATGAGCGGAGCTCAGGCGATTCAGTATGTGCGCTATCGCGACGGCGAGGGAGACATCGGGCGCATCGCACGTCAGCAGCACTTTATGCGTGCGCTGCTCGCACAGTTCCTCTCTCCGCAGGTGCTTCCACGTCTCGCAGCGGTCGTCGATGAGGTGAAAAATGCTGTTGAGACGGATTTGACAACGCGCCAGCTTCTCACACTTGCGACGCGTCTCAAAGAGATCGAGGCAGGCGGTATGGCAATGCAGATGGTTGTGGGTACGCCCGCCTACCTTGGCGATATCAGCTACTGGATTCCCAACCTCATTGAGACGCGGCAAGCACTCTATGCGGGCGTTGGCAGGGAACTGCCTGTACGGATGCAGGAGCAGGCTGAGCGTGATGCAGCTGCCTATCGTGCGGACATGCCCGAGCGACTGCGCGTGATGACAGAGACCGATGAACGCGAGCTGCTGCCCTCATCCGAGGAGCTCCTTGCCGAGGGAGACCGTGCCATTGCAGTGCAGCGTGCGGAGCGCGGTATCACGACGCAGAAGCCCGCCGAAAAAAAAGAGGAGAAAAGCGAAGAAAAGGCGGCGACGAAAAAGGAAAGTGCATCGGATACGGCGCAGAATATCTCCGTCATGATTGTCAATGCGAGCGGCATCAACGGTGCGGGTGCGGAGATCGCAGATACCCTGCGGGCGCGGGGATTCCGTATCTCAGGTGTGGAGACGGGGAGTGCCTCGGATCGTCCGAAGACTGCCGTGATGACGGCGGATTCGCATGTCAATCTCTTTTACGGTATGCCGTTTCCCTGTGTCATCATGCCCGTCGATGGTGCGGGCGAGCGACAGGCGATTGTCGTCATTGGACGGGACTACCGCCCCGATGCGGTGCATGAGGATGGAGAAGAGTGATATGGGCAGTCTGAAGGTCATTGGGCTCGAAAAGGCGTATGGCATACGCACGCTCTTTTCCAATGTAAATTTTGAAGTCATGCGCGGGGACAAGGTGGGGCTTGTCGGTGCAAACGGTACGGGCAAGACGACGCTGATGCGGATTCTCCTCGGCCGAGAGGAAAACGACGGCGGACAGGTCGTGATGGATCGCGCCGATACGGTCGGCTACGTCGAGCAGCAGGCATCGTTCACACATGATACCCTCTATGAGGAGCTGCGCAGCGCATTCGCCGATCTTCTCGCACTGCGTGCGGAGAAGGAGCGGATGGAGGAGGAGATCGCTGCAGGGCGTGCCGGCGCGGAGGAGCTGGCCGCCTACGGAAACCTCGTGACACGGTTCGAGGCGATGGATGGTTACGACTTCGAGAGCCGCATCCGCCGCGTGGCGTTTGGTCTTGGATTCTCCGAGGCAGATCTCGCGAAGGATGTTCGTCATTTCTCGGGCGGACAGACCACGCGCATCTGTCTTGCAAAGGCACTCTTGCGCGAGCCGGACTTTCTCTTGTTGGATGAGCCGACAAATCATCTGGATATCGGTATGATTGAGTGGCTTGAGAAATTTCTCCAATCCTATCGCGGCGGCGTTCTCCTGATCTCGCATGACCGTTATTTTCTCGATCGTGTTGCCACGCGCATATTGGAGCTCGATCACACGGAGATTACTGCGTATGCGGGGAACTACACGCACTATATGCGCGTGAAGAATGACCGCCGTGCA
Source organism: Centipeda sp. (in: firmicutes) (assembly GCF_057271695.1). Lineage (NCBI taxonomy): Bacteria > Bacillati > Bacillota > Negativicutes > Selenomonadales > Selenomonadaceae > Centipeda > Centipeda sp. (in: firmicutes). The sequence goes on along the minus strand of NZ_DBHIVL010000020.1, from coordinate 18,525 downwards.
GCATTGCAGAGTGCGTATGAGAAACAGCAGACGCAGATCAAGAAAACCGAGGAATATATCGCACGCTATAAGGCGGGCATCAAAGCGAAGCAAGCACGCGGACGCCAGAGTCAGCTGAACCGTCTTGAGCGGATTGTCCTCCCGCCCGAGGCGGCACGGTTCAAGTATTTTGCCTTTGCAAAGCCGACGGAGTGTGCGCAGCGCGTGGCAGAACTTGAGGACATCACATTTGCCTATCCGGGCGGGCAGCGCGTCCTTGATCGCATCTCTCTTCTTATCCGCAAGGGGGATGGAGTGGCACTCATTGGTGAGAACGGTGTCGGCAAAACGACGCTCCTGCAAATCCTTGTGGGGGAACTGGAGGCGATGGGGCGGCTGAAGATCGGCAGCCGTGTCAAGATCGGTTATTTCTCACAGCAGCATGAAGGGCTTGATCCCAGCAAGACCATCTTGGATGAGATCTGCTATACCTACGGTCTGGATGAGGAGACGGCACGCAACTATCTCGGGGCATTCCTCTTTCACGGAGATGATGTGCTGCGGCTCATCGGCGCACTCTCGGGCGGGGAACAGGCGCGTGTGGCATTCCTCAAACTTATGTTGACGGATGCGAACTTTCTCGTACTGGACGAGCCGACAAACCATCTCGACATCCCTGCACGGGAGGCGGTGGAAGAGGCGTTGATGGCGTTCCCCGGCACGTTCATCGCCGTGTCACATGATCGCTATTTTCTCGACAAGACGGCAAACTGTACCCTTGAGCTGAAGGATGGCAGGATCACGGAATACCTTGGCAACTACAGCTACTATCTGATGAAGAAGGAAGCTGAGAGGGAGGAGGCGGCAGCGGACGAGCCGCGTGCGGAGAAGAAGCCGCAGAGTGCACCTCCCGCACAGGAGAAAAAAGACCGCGTGGAAGCACCTGCTGCACCGAAGGCTACCGTACACAGTGCCATTCCTGCTGCACGCCGACAGGAGATGATCGAGCGTACGGAGGCGGAAATCGCAATGGCGGAGGCAGAACTGAAGGGGCTTGAGTACGAGATGAACCGCCCCGAGACACAGGCAGATCCGGAGCGCAGTCATGCAATTGCAGAGGCGTATGCGGCAAAGGAAATCGAGATTATGCAGCGTTATGAGAAGTGGGAACAGCTGATGGAGGCGTGACATGGAACTCCAACAAAACCTTGGATTTCGCACCGAGGAAGAAGAGTTGACGGGCGTTGTCGATCATGTCATCTTCTCTGCGGGCGACGGTGCATTCGCTGTCTTTCGTTTACGCATGGAACATACAGGGAAATGCACAGCGACAACGAAGGGGGCCGCTCCGCTCGTTGGGCAGGAGGTTCGTCTGATGGGGAGCTGGGTCATGCATCCGCGTTTTGGGCGGCAGTTTCAGGCAGTGCGCATGCGCGTCAGTGCACCCACGAGTGCGGGCGGCATTGAACGCTTTCTCGCATCCGGTACCATCGACGGGATTGGTCCTGCGATGGCGCGGCGCATTGTCGAGAAGTTCGGCACGGAGGCGCTTCTCATCATCGAGCGTGCGCCGAGCCGCCTCAAAGAAATTTCGGGCATCGGCCCGAAGACTGTGGAGAAAATCACCGCCTCCTATATGCGTCAGTCCGAGCTGCGCGACATCATGCTCTGGCTTGAGGAGCACGGTGTGAGCGGCACCTACGCGGCGCGTATTTTCAAGGCATACGGATCGTTTGCGGTCGAGGTCATGGAGAAATCTCCCTATCGTCTCGCGCAGGAGATTGACGGGATTGGCTTCATCACAGCGGATACCATTGCCATTGCCGCAGGATGGGAAAAGAACTCCTCTCCGCGCATTGCCGCAGGACTTTCCTATGAGCTCACACAAATCTCCTCGGGCGGACACTGCTGCATTCCCGAATCCATGCTTGCAGAGCGGGCGGCGCAGCGTCTCGGCGTTGCACGCAGTGAGGTCATGGAGGTGCTCAGCCGCGAAGTGAAGATGAGCCGTCTCTATGCAGTGGACGAGATGGGGGAGCGTCTCATCTACGCACCGCAGCTCTACAAGGCGGAGGCGGAGACGGCGCGGCTTCTGCGGATGCTGCAGCGAAAGGCGGATCACATCCACGTTCACGATACCGCTGCCCTCGTTACGGCATGGGAGGCGGAGCATCATGTCAGTCTGGCATCGGCTCAGCGCGAGGCGGTCATTGCCGCGCTCGAACACGGCGTCCTCGTTCTGACGGGAGGCCCGGGTACGGGCAAGACGACCGTCGTACGCAGTATGATTGACATCCTCGGGGCGCAGGGGCTTGAGATCCTGCTTGCTGCTCCGACGGGACGCGCGGCAAAGCGTCTCGCGGAGGCGACGGGCTATCCCGCTGCGACAGTGCACCGCATGCTCGAAGCACAGGGCAGGGAGGACGGCGAGATGCGCTTTGCACGCGACGCGGAGACGCAGCTTGAGGCGGATGTCATCATTGTGGACGAGGTTTCCATGATGGACATTGTGCTCATGCAGCATCTTCTCACTGCCGTCCTCCCTGGGGCGCATCTCATCCTCGTCGGCGATGTGGATCAGCTGCCTGCGGTCGGTCCGGGTTCCGTGCTCCAGGACATCCTGCGCTCGGGTGTCATTCCGAGCGTCCGTCTGACCGAGATTTTTCGTCAGAACAATACGGGCACGATCGTCCTCAATGCACACGCCATCAACTCCGGCCGCGTACCATCCTTCACGGAGGCGGATTTTTCATTCGTCACCGCAGCATCGAGCGAGGATGCCGCCGCACAGATTGTTTCCATTTGTGCACAGCTCATTCGCACAGGTTCGGATCTCATGGATCTGCAGGTGCTCTCGCCCATGCGGCGCGAGGCATGCGGTGTGGATCTGCTCAACCGCAGTTTGCAGGCGGCACTGAATCCACCTGCGTCAGACAAGGCGGAGGCGGTCGGATTCCGCCTTGGCGACAAAGTCATGCAGACGCGCAACGACTATATGAAGAATGTGTTCAACGGCGACATCGGACGCATTGTCCAAATCGATTCGGAGCACCTCGTTGTCGCATTCGCCGAAGATGTGGAGATCCCCTATACGAGGGATGAGTTCGGTGCGCTGACGCTTGCCTATGCGATGAGTGTGCACAAAAGCCAGGGCAGCGAGTACGACATCATCATCCTCCCGCTTGTGCGTGCGCATCACATTATGCTGCAGCGCAATCTCCTCTATACTGCCGTCACGCGCGCAAAGAAGGGGGTCATTCTCATCGGCGACCGCACGGCACTCTTTACGGCGGTCAGCAACGATCGCACGCGCCGCCGGTATACCCTGCTCGCAGAGCGGTTGGCAGAGAAAATCTAATCTTGCGTTGCCGTGCAAGCGGTTGATTTTTGCATCTGAAAACAGTATAATGAGGAGAAATAAAGGGAGGGCTTCGGCACTTCCGAACATATCACCTTTTAAGAGGTCCTGTGAGGCCTTAAGGGAGTTTTCAATGAAACACACGACACTATTCGTCTATCCAATTTTAGAATGCAAAGCTTTCTTATGCCTTTCTTTTGGCATTGGAAAGCTTTTTTAGTGCGTGAAAGGAGATGCACATGAGTCAGGAGTTATCACTCAAGGGACGCGATGTTCTTGCGCTCGAAGATTTTTCGGCAGAGGAGATTCGTCTCGTTCTGAACACGGCACGCGAGATGAAGAACATTGTCGGCCGTGACATCAAGAAGGTGCCCGCGCTCAGGGGAAAGGCGATCGTCACGCTGTTCTACGAGCCGAGCACGCGAACGCGTACGTCGTTCGAACTCGCGGGGAAGTACCTCGGTGCCGATGTCGTGAACATTACGGCGAGTGCATCCAGTATCGTCAAGGGGGAAAGTCTGCGCGACACGCTCTATACGATTGAGGCGATGGGTACGGACGCGATCGTCATGCGCCACAAGGCGGAGGGAGCTGCCGCATACGCTGCCGATGCTGTTTCTCCCGTGATTATCAATGCGGGCGACGGTGCTCATGCACATCCCTCGCAGGGGCTGCTCAACCTCTATACCATCGAGGAGAACAAGGGGAAGCTCGCCGGGCTGAAGGTCGCCATTCTCGGGGACGTGCTGCACAGCCGCGTCGCACGTTCGGATATACAGGGCATGCGCAAGATGGGCATGGACGTGCATATTGCGGGTCCGCGTCCTCTCCTGCCGCGCTTTCTGCATGAGGAGGAGGGCATCACCATCCATGACCGCATCGAGGACGCGGTCGAAGGTGCAGATGTTATCGAGGTGCTGCGCATTCAGCTCGAACGCATGAAGGGCGGGCTGTTCCCCTCGACACGCGAGTATGCACGTATCTACGGGCTGAACGAGGAGCGTCTGGCACTGGCGAACGATGCCATTGTTCTTCATCCGGGTCCCATGAACAAGGGCTGGGAAATCTCGGAGTCCGTTGCCTATGGTGTGCAGTCGCGGATTCAAGAAGAAGTGAAAAACGGGGTCGCCATCCGCATGGCACTCTTTACCTTGGTTCTGATGGGAGGGAAAGCCTAAATGAGTGCATTGCTCCTAAAGGGCGGACGAGTCATCGACCCCGCCGCACAGCGCGATGAAATCTGTGATGTCCTCATCGAGAACGGTGTCATTCAGCAGGTCGGAAAAGATCTGAGCGCGGACGGTGCCGAGGTCTATGATGCCGCCGGAAAAATCGTCACACCCGGGTTCATCGATATGCACACGCATCTCCGCGAGCCGGGGCAGGAGGCGAAGGAGGACTTTGCTTCCGGTTCGCGTGCAGGCGCGGCGGGCGGCTATACAACGATTGCAACGATGCCGAACACGCGTCCTGTGGTGGATGATGCGGCACTCGTTACGAGCCTCATCAAGCGTGCCGAGGACGTTGCCGTCATCCATATCCGCATCATCGGTGCAGTGACGAAGAATCAGGAGGGAAAGGAGCTCGCCGAGCTCGGCGACATGGTCGAAGCGGGGGCAGTTGCCTTCTCGGACGACGGGCATTTCGACCCTTCGGCGAAGGTGCTCCTCAGTGCCTATGACTACCTTGTTCCGTTCGATAAGGCAATCATCAATCACGAGGAAGAACCGTCGCTTGTCGAGGACGGTGCAATGAACGAGGGACATCGCAGTGCGATGCTCGGGATCAAGGGGCGTCCAATTGTGGCGGAGGACATTGCCGTTGCACGCGACATTATGCTCGCGGAGTACGCGGGCGCACATGTGCACGTCGCGCACATCAGTTCGGGGCGTGCGGTTCAGCTTGTCCGCGATGCAAAGATGCGCGGTGTGCGTGCGACAACGGAAGTTACACCGCATCATCTGACACTGACGGACGAATGTGTCGACCCACGCGACAGCTCGACAAAGGTAAATCCGCCGTTGCGCACGGCAAGAGATGTCGATGCAATGGTCGCGGGTCTCCTCGACGGAACAATCGAAATGATCGTCACCGACCATTCACCGCACGCACCCGAGGAGAAGGATCGGGAGTACATTTACGCACCGAGCGGATTCCCCGGATTCGAGACGGCACTCGGTGTACTGCTGACCGACCTCGTTCACACGGGCAAAGTTCCGCTCGAAACACTGATCGAGCGCATGACCTACGGCCCCGCACGTGTATTCAAACTGAACGCGGGTACGCTCGCCGAGGGCGCACCTGCGGATGTCACGGTGATCGATCCCGACCTGCAATGGACGGTCGATGTGAACAAGTTCTATACGCGGGGCAGACACTCCCCGTTCAACGGACGGCAGCTCAAGGGGAAAGCGGTGCTTACCGTGGTCGATGGCAAAATTGTTATGAAGGATGGGGTCATAGTAGTATGAAAGGGAAACTGATACTGGAGGACGGTTCGGTCTACACGGGCGAATTGCTTCACAGTGATACAAAAGCCGTGGGTGAGGTTGTATTTACCACGACGATGACGGGATATCAGGAGAGCCTGACCGATCCGTCCTTCTGCGGGCAGATTCTCACGATGACGTATCCGCTGATCGGGAACTACGGCGCAGCGGCGAAGTTCATGCAGTCGCGCAAGTCTTTTGTGCGTGGCTTTGTCATCGGTGAACTCTGTGACGCACCGAACAACTGGCAGTCCGAGGAGAGCCTGACGGACTTCCTGACCGAGCACGAGACCCCGTGCCTTTACAATGTGGACACACGCGCAATCACGCGCCACATCCGCTCTGCTGGTGCGATGAAGGGCGTAATCGTTCCCGCAGATCTATCAGAGCGCGAGATCGCAGCATTGCAGGCGGAGGAACTCCCGCGCAACGTCGTGGAGATCGTTACGACACCCGAGGTCTACACCCTTGAGACGGAAACGCCTGATGCACCGCATATTGTGGCAATGGATTTTGGTGTGAAGCGCAGTATTCTGCATAACATCAATCGGATCGGGGCAAAAGTTACGGTTGTACCTGCGCAGACCAGTGCAGAAGAGCTGCTTGCGCTGAATCCCGACGGAGTGTTCCTCTCGAACGGCCCCGGTGATCCGACGGATGTGCCGGAGATTGTCGAGGAAATCCGTAAGCTCGCGGGAAAGAAGCCGATCTTCGGTATCTGTCTCGGACATCAGCTGCTCGCGCTTGCGTTTGGTGCTAAGACATACAAGATGAAGTTCGGACATCGCGGCGGCAATCAACCGGTCAAGAATCTCAAGATGGGCAAGGTGCACATCTCTGCACAAAACCATGGCTATGCCGTCGACCCTGCCTCGCTTTCGGGCACACCACTTGTTATTACACATACAAATGTCAATGACGATACGATTGAGGGACTGCGTCATACGTCGCTGCCGATCTTCTCCGTGCAGTACCATCCGGAGGCTGCGCCGGGACCGGACGACAATATGTATCTCTTTGATGAGTTCTGGAATCTGATGAAGGGGGAGTGACGTATGCCGCGCAAGGAAAATTTGAAGAAGGTCATGGTCATCGGCTCCGGCCCTATCATCATCGGACAGGCAGCAGAGTTTGACTATGCGGGCTCGCAGGCGTGTCGCGCACTGAGGGAAGATGGTCTTGAGGTCGTGCTCGTCAACAGCAACCCCGCAACCATTATGACGGATACGAATATCGCCGACCGTGTTTACATCGAGCCGCTGACGCCGGAGTTTCTTGAGGAGATCATCGCTAAGGAGAAGCCGGACGGTCTGCTCGCAACACTCGGCGGGCAGGCAGGTCTGAACCTCGCCGTACAGCTTGCCGAAAAGGGCGTTCTTGCGCAGCACGGCGTGGAACTGCTCGGCACCTCACTCGAGGCAATCGAAAAGGCGGAGGATCGTGAACGCTTCAAGGAGACGATGGAGAAGCTCGGCGAACCGATTCCGGAGAGTACAATTGTCGAAGATGTACATGCGGCCGTTGAATTTGCAAACAGAATTGGTTATCCTGTCATTGTACGCCCTGCGTATACGATGGGCGGCACGGGCGGTGGTATTGCAGAAAATGAGGAAGAACTCATTGCAACCGTCATCAAGGGGCTGAACTACTCGATGATTGGGCAGGTGCTCATCGAGCGCAGTGTTGCCGGGTGGAAGGAAATCGAGTTCGAGGTCATCCGTGACGGCAATGACAACTGCATCACCGTTTGCAGCATGGAGAATTTTGACCCTGTTGGTGTTCATACAGGTGACAGTATTGTTGTTGCTCCTGCACAGACGCTGACGGATCGTGAGTATCAAATGCTCCGCAGTGCGAGCCTTCGCATCATTCGCGAGCTCGGCATTGAAGGGGGCTGCAATGCCCAGTATGCGCTCGACACGAAGAGCAACAAGTACTATGTCATTGAGGTCAACCCGCGTGTCAGCCGTTCCTCGGCGCTCGCCTCGAAGGCGACGGGCTATCCGATTGCAAAGGTGTCCTCGAAGATAGCGATTGGGTACACGCTCGATGAGATTGTCAACTCCGTGACGAAGAAGACAAAGGCATGCTTTGAGCCGACGATCGACTACTGTGTGGTGAAGTTCCCACGCTGGCCATTTGATAAGTTTATCTACGCAGACCATACGCTTGGCACACAGATGAAGGCTACAGGCGAGGTCATGTCCATTGATCGCAGCTTTGAGGGAGCAATTCTCAAGGCGGTGCGTTCGCTCGAGATCGGTGTCAACCGCCTCTATATCGACCGCTTTGCCGCGTGGGACGACGAGCGCGTAGAGAAGCAGCTCTCTGCGGTCAACGACGAGCGCATCTTTGTCATTGCTGAGGCTCTGCGGCGCGGCAAGCTGACGGTCGATGCGATTTCGGATATCACGAAGGTGGACAAGTGGTTCATCCACAAGCTCAAGCATATCACGGATGTTGAGAATCAGCTTGCCTCCGCTCCGCTCACACCGAAGCTGCTCTCAGCGGCGAAATGGGTCGGTCTTGCCGATGTCTCCATCGCCGATCTGACGAAGAAGACACGCGATGAGATCCGCACCATGCGCCGCAGCCATAACATTCTCCCCTGCTATAAGATGGTGGATACCTGCGCCGCCGAGTTCGAGGCGATGACGCCGTACTATTACTCCACGTTCCGCGGCACGGAGGATGAGGTTGCCGTCTCCAATCGGAAAAAGGTGATTGTGCTCGGCTCCGGTCCCATCCGCATCGGGCAGGGGGTCGAATTCGACTACTGCTCGGTGCACTCGGTCTGGGCACTGCGCGAGATGGCCATTGAGGCGATCATCATCAACAACAATCCCGAGACGGTCAGCACGGACTTTGACATCTCCGATCGCCTTTACTTTGAGCCGTTGACGGTGGAGGATGTGCTTAACATCGTCGATAAGGAGAAACCGGACGGTGTCATTGTCCAGTTCGGCGGACAGACTGCAATCAATCTCGCGGCGGAACTTGAGCGTGCAGGGCTTCGTGTCTACGGTACGTCCGTCAATGACATTGACCGCTCCGAGGATCGTGAGCGGTTTGACGAGGTGCTCACGCAGACGGGCATTTCACGTCCCGAGGGGATCAGCGTGACGAATCTTGAGGATGCCGTCGCAGGTGCGACGCGCATCGGCTACCCTGTCATGGTGCGTCCCTCGTACGTCCTTGGCGGACGTGCGATGGAGATCGTCTACAATGAGGAGGAACTGCGTGACTATATGAGCCGCGCGGTTACGGTGACGCCCGATCATCCCGTGCTTGTTGATCGCTATATGCAGGGAACGGAAGTCGAGGTCGATGCCATTTCCGATGGTGTGGATGTCGTCATCCCCGGCATCATGGAGCACATCGAGCGTGCCGGCATTCACTCGGGCGACAGCATTGCGGTCTATCCGCCGCAGACGCTGCCCGCACGCGTGATCTACACCATTATCGACTATACAAAACGGCTTGCCGTAGCCCTCCACGTCAAGGGGCTGCTCAACATCCAGTTCGTTGTCGCACGCGATGAGGTCTTTATCATCGAGGTCAATCCGCGCTCGAGCCGTACCGTGCCGTTCCTGTCCAAGATCACGAACGTCAACATGGTAGGCGTTGCGACACAGGTGGCGATGGGGGCAACACTCAAGGAACTCGGCTTCCACTCGGGGCTGATTCCGCCGCGTCCCTATGTTGCCGTCAAAGCCCCCGTCTTCTCCTTTGCAAAGATGACGGATGTCGACATTTCCCTTGGTCCCGAGATGAAGTCGACGGGTGAGGTCATGGGCTTGGACTATCACTATGCGCGTGCCCTCTACAAGGCGATCGTCGGTTCGGGGCTAAACATCCCGACGAAGGGCTGTTTGCTCTTTACCGTTGCCAACAAGGACAAGGAGGAGCTCAAGCAGCTCGCAAAAGCCTTCTCCGAGTTCAATTTTGACATCGTAGCGACGGAGGGAACGGCAAAGGCGATTGCCGAGCTCGGCATTGATGTCGAGGTGGTCGGCAAGGTGCATGAGCGCAGCTCGGACATCATCGAGATGATCAAGAGCGGCAAAATCAACATGGTCATCAATACACTGACACAGGGCAAGCACTCCGCCCGCGACGGCTTCAAGATCCGCCGCGCCACGGTGGAGCACGGCATTGCCTGTCTCACCTCACTTGATACGGCATGGGAGGTGCTGCGCGTGCTTGAGTTTATGCGCAATCGCCGTCTGGTCTATACACTCGCGATTCAGGATTATGTCGGCGGAGGGGATGATCTTGCCTAAGGTAATCGAGGAGGCACGGATTCTTTCCCACGAAGCACCGATTGCGGGTGTCGATATACTGACGCTCGCCGCTCCGCAAATTGCACAAACTGCCCTGCCAGGGCAGTTTGTGCAGGTCTCCGTTCCCGTGAGCGGCGGATTTCTGCGCCGCCCACTCGGCATTGCGGAGGTCTCGCGCACGGATGGATGGATTCGTCTCATCTACCGTCAGGTGGGGCGTGGTACGGAGACTCTTGCAGGAGCGGCGGCGGGGGCAGATGTCTCCGTCCTCGGTCCTCTGGGACGCGGCTTCGATACCGCGCTGAACCACCCGCTCCTCGTCGGCGGAGGTATGGGGCTCACGCCGCTCCTCTTCTTTGCTGCAGCGCACCCGAATGTCTCCGTTCTGATGGGGGGGCGTACAAAGGAAGAAGTGTTCTGGGAGGAAATTTATCGCCCCCATGTGCGTGAATGCTTCATCACAACGGACGATGGTTCGTACGGCACGCAGGGGTTTGTGACAACGCTCCTGCCGGAATTATTGAAAGGCGGAACGTATGACGGCGTTGCGGTCTGCGGCCCTCCCGTTATGATGGAGCGCGTCGCCGCGATTGCGAGCGAATACGCGATTCCCTGCGAGGTTTCGCTTGAAAAGCGCATGGCATGCGGACTAGGCGCGTGCCTGTCATGCGCTGTGGACACGAAGAGCGGCCGACGCAAGGTCTGCAAGGACGGCCCTGTTTTCCCGGCGGGGGAGGTGTACTATGCCTCCTAGTACAGTAAAATATCCGTATGATGATCTCCTGCGCACGAATATCGCCGGCATTGAGATGCGAACCCCCGTCCTAACGGCATCGGGGACGTTCGGCTTCGGCGAGGAGTTTGCGGATTTTGTCGACCTCGCACGTCTCGGCGGCGTCATGGTCAAGGGAACGACACTCGCTCCACGGCGTGGGAACGAGGGCGTACGCATCGCAGAGACACCACAGGGGATGCTCAACTGCATCGGGCTCGAAAATCCCGGCGTGGAGCACTTCCTGACGGAGATCCTGCCACGCATCCAGGTGTACAGCATGAATGTCATCGTCAATATATCGGGAAGCTCCGTCGAGGACTATGCGGAAATTGCACGGCGGCTCAATGTCGACGGCGTTGCCGCGCTTGAGATCAACATCTCCTGTCCGAATGTCAGGGAGGGCGGCATCGTCTTTGGCACAGACCCGCGTGCGGCGGCAGACGTCGTGCGTGCGGTGGTGTCGGCGTCCGAAAAGCCCGTCATTGCAAAGCTCTCGCCGAATGTCACGAGCATTACGGAAATGGCACTTGCCGTTGAGGAGGCGGGGGCAGATGCGATCTCGCTCATCAACACGCTCATTGGAATGCAGATCGACATCTATCGCCGCCGTCCCGTCCTCGGCAACCGCACAGGGGGGCTCTCGGGTCCTGCAGTAAAACCTGTTGCTGTGCGTATGGTTTGGGACGTGGCACACGTTGTTCACGTTCCCGTCATCGGGATGGGCGGGATTTCCTCGTGGGAGGACGCGGTCGAATTCTTCCTTGCGGGTGCATCTGCGATTGCAGTTGGCACGGCGAACTTCGTCGATCCCTCCGTTACCATGAAGATCTGTGACGGATTGGGACGCTATTTGCATGAGAATCAAATGTCCAACATTGAAGAAATTGTTGGAAAGGGATGGGGCTTGACTTAAAATCTATGAAAAAAATTCTCATAAAAAGGATTTTTTGTTCGTAAGGATTCCGTTCATCCCATATACTACAAGGGCTAGGGGGACTTTTGACACCTATACCCCATATGTGGTATAATCTTCGCGTTGGTATGAGAAACCGAGACAATCGCGTCCCTCCTTTTGGAGGGGCGAGGAAAGTCCGAGCTCCACAGGGCAGTGTGCCGGATAACGTCCGGCGAGGGCAACCTTAGGGATAGTGCCATAGAAATTTATACCGCCGATCTCCGATCGGTAAGGGTGGAAAGGTGCGGTAAGAGCGCACCAGCAGTCGAGTAATCGGCTGGCTTGGGTAAACCCCACATGGAGCAAGACCAAATAGGGAAGGATGAAGGCGGCCCGTCGACCTTCCGGGTAGTGTCGCTTGAGGCGTTCGGCAACGGACGTCCCAGATAAATGATTGTCGCCGCCCATGGGGCGGAACAGAACTCGGCTTATTGGTTTCTCACAGCCAATGCAATTTGTAGAAGAAAATATCTATGTGTACTCAAGGAGTCCTTGGGTATCGGTGGAAGGAAGTGTTTGCTTGCGAAAGAAAATCAAGATTCTTGCGTTATCCGCAATGCTTCTCTGCTCCGCATCCATTGCGAGTGCAGAGTCATTCCAGCTTGGCGATCAGGGTACGGATGTAGCCGAGATTCAGGGACAGTTGTCCAGTTTTGGTTATGACGTTGTCGCTGACGGTGATTTCGGACCTGCGACGGCAGAGGCTGTCAAGGACTTCCAGGCGTCGCAGGGGCTCGCAGTCGACGGGATGGTCGGTCCAACGACCTATCAGGCACTTCTTGGGAAAACCATGCCACAGGTCAGCCGCGGCTCGAACTACATCGTTCGCCGCGTGATCTCGGACTCCATGCAGTACATCGGAGTTCCGTATTCCTTCGGCGGCACAACGCCTTCCGGCTTTGACTGCTCGGGCTTTGTGCGCTACGTGTTTGCCAATGCGGGCATCTATCTCCCGCGCACGGCAGATGCACAGTACGATGTCGGCTATCCGATCTCGTCGTCGGAGATGGTTCCCGGTGATCTTGTCTTCTTCTCGACGTATGAGTATGGTCCTTCGCATGTGGGCATCTATCTCGGCAACGGCAACTTCATCAATGCTTCGTCGAGTCGTGGTGTCGCGATTGACAATCTGCATGGTGGCTACTGGGGTGCGTGCTACATCGGAGCACGTCGCATTATGTGATAGAGAATCTGGGGAGGGGCTTTGCCCCTCTTTTTTAATAGGAGGATGTCATGGCGGATCTCTTTCTTTGCCTTCTTGTGTTCCTCATGCTATACTATGTATTCGGTGATGAACTGTTTCCAAGATAAAACTCTTCATTAAATAGAAAATTATTCCCGCCGGTTGCATTCTGATATGAATTTATGTAATATGGGGAGCGTACAGCAATGGAGGATCGATGGTATTTAGCCGCACTCTTGCAGTGTCGCCAGATCGGAAGTGTGCGTATGCGTCGTCTGTGCGACGCCGTTTCCGACGTGCGTATGGTCTGGTCAATGAATGCGGCGGAACTTCGGGAAACAGGTGCGCTCACGGACACGGTTGCCGATGCACTTGCCCGCCACAGTACGATGCACCCAGATCTGCCCGCGCAAATCCAAGAGGCTTGTACGCGGCTGGACATTGCGCTCATTACGATTGATGATGCAGACTATCCTGTTGTTCTGCGGGAAATCTTCGATCCTCCGCTCGTTCTCTACTATCGTGGCACGATTGTCCCCGATGCGCGCCGCATCGGCATCGTCGGCGCGCGCAAATTCACTGCCTACGGTGAGGCGGCGGCGATGGAGTTCGCAGAGCGGCTCGCAGCGGCGGGTGTCACCGTCGTGAGCGGTGCGGCTCGCGGCATTGATACGCGCGCACATCGCGGGGCACTGCGCGGTGGGAGAACCGTTGCCGTCCTCGCCTGTGGCGTGGACATTGCCTATCCGCCCGAGAATCGGCGTCTGCTTGCACAGGTTGCTGAGACGGGCGGTGCGGTCATCTCCGAGTACGCACCGGGTACACAGCCGCTGCCTGTCTTTTTTCCCGCACGCAACCGTATCATCAGCGGTCTTTCCGAGGGAACGCTTGTGGTCGAGGCGGCACAGCGCAGTGGTTCGCTCATCACCGCGGAGATGGCACTCAGTGAGGGACGGGACGTGTATGCGATCCCGGGGAGCATCTACTCGCCGCAAAGCGGCGGCTGTCATAACCTCATCCGTGCGGGCGCACGACTGGTCGAGACCCCGCAGGAAATCCTCGTCGAAATGCGGCTGACCGAGCCCCCACGGCGTCCTGTGCGTGAACAATTAACACCGGAAGAAGCTCGTATCTATCATGTTTTGTCCTTCGACCATGCGCTGAGCATGGATGAAATCTTGGACAGTATGCCGGAGCACGAGGTGGCAAATATCCCGCTGCTCCTGCTTCAAATGCAGCTCAAGGGAATTATTACAGAAAATGAAATGCACGCCTATCGGCGCGCTGAAAGGAACTGACGGATTGGCTACGCTGACATCTGCATCCAAAACGAAGACATCGAAAGCGAAAAGTACAAAGAATGCAAAGACATCGGGAAAAAAATCATCCTCCAAAACGCTTGTGATTGTCGAGTCTCCGGCAAAGGCGAAGACCATCGAACGACATCTCGGGAAGAACTACATTGTCAGAGCCTCCATGGGGCATCTGCGTGACCTTCCAAAGAGCCAGTTTGGCATCGATGTCGAAAATGAATTTTCACCAAAGTACATCAATGTTCGCGGCAAGGGAGATCTCATTCGTGCGCTCAAAAAAGAGGCAAAGAACGCAGACAAAATCTATCTCGCGAGTGATCCCGACCGTGAGGGAGAGGCGATTGCGTGGCATTTGGCATACATTCTCGGTGTTGATCCGGAGAAAGACTGCCGCATCGTCTTCCATGAGATTACAAAGCCCGCGATTGAGGAGGCCGTGCAGCACCCGCGCCCGATCCACATGGAACAGGTGGATGCCCAGCAGGCGCGCCGTATGCTCGACCGCATCGTCGGCTACAAGCTCTCGCCGCTGCTCTGGCGCAAGGTACGCAAAGGGCTGTCCGCAGGGCGCGTGCAGTCCGTGACCGTGCGTCTGATCTGCGATCGGGAGCGCGAGATCGATGAGTTCCAGTCCGAGGAGTATTGGACGGTCGAAGCAAAGCTGAAAAAGGGAAAGAATTCCTTTACGGCGGATGTAACTCATGCACACGACAAAAAACTGTCGCTGCACAGTGAGGCGGAGACAAGGCTGCTGACCGATGATCTTGCACAACAGGATTTCAAAGTCAAGGAAGTCAAGCGCAGCGAACGCCGCAAGAAGCCTGCGCCGCCGTTTACGACCAGTTCGCTCCAGCAGGATGCCGCGCGTAAGCTCGGCTTTACCTCGGGACGGACGATGATGATCGCCCAGCAGCTCTACGAGGGTATCGTTTTGGGACGGCACGGCTCTACTGGTCTCATCACCTATATGCGAACCGACTCAACGCGCATTTCCAATCTCGCCATCGACGAGGCACGGAGCTATCTTACGGAGGAGTATGGCAAGGAATACATTCCGACGCGTCCCAATATCTATGCGATGGGCAAAAAGGCGCAGGACGCGCATGAGGCGATCCGCCCGACAAGCATTATGCGAACACCGTTGGATGTGGAGCAGTATCTGAACCGTGACCAGCTGCGTCTCTACACGCTGATCTGGCAGCGTTTTGCGGCGAGTCAGATGTCCGCAGCCGTCTACGATACGATTGCGGCACAGATTGCGGCGGGGGACTACCAGCTGCGTGCACACGGCTCCAAGCTCAAGTTCAAGGGCTACACCGCCGTCTATGTAGGTTCGGAGATTGCAAAAAAGGAAAAGGATACCCTGCTGCCGGAGCTGGAGGCGGGGGATATACTTGCGCTTTCCGAACTGAAACCGGAGCAGCATTTTACCGAACCGCCGCCGCGCTACAACGATGCCTCCATTGTCAAGACACTGGAGGAAATGAGCATCGGACGTCCGAGCACCTATGCCCCCATCATCGAGACCATCCAGAAACGCGGCTATGTGGAACGTCGTGAGAAGCAGTTCCGCCCGACGGAACTCGGCTTCATCGTGACCGATATGCTTGAGGAGTATTTCAAGGACATTGTGGACGTGAAGTTCACGGCAAATCTCGAGGGCGAACTGGATGAGGTGGCAGACGGTACACTCAACAAGAACGACTTGCTCCGCAAATTCTACGCCCCCTTCGAGGAAACTCTCAAAAATGCAGAGGAAGTCATTGGCACCGTCGAGATCCCCGACGAGGTTACAGATATCCCCTGCGATAAATGTGGGCGCATGATGGTGGTAAAGCAGGGGCGCTTTGGCAAGTTCCTCGCGTGCCCGGGCTTTCCCGACTGCCGCAACGCGAAGCCGCTCCTGCGCGATACAGGTGTTGCCTGTCCGAAATGCGGCGGCAAGATTGTCGAGCGCAAAAGCCGGCGCGGGCGGGCATTCTTTGGCTGCGACCGCTATCCGGACTGTGACTATACAACGTGGGACGAACCGCAGCAGGAGACCTGCAAGGTGTGTGGTGCGTTTATGCAGAAGCATCGTTACCGCACGGGGCGCAGCATCCTCTACTGCAGCAACGAAACGTGCTCCTCACGCATCGGCAGCCCTATCGAAAAGGAGTTGGCACGGCAGAAATCGCGTGCACAGACATCGAAGGATGCCGAAACGTCCGCAGATGAACAGAACAGTACGGTTCGGAAAAAGACGACGCGCCGCAAGAGGACGGACGAATGAAGAAAATCACAGTCATTGGCGCGGGACTTGCAGGATGTGAGGCGGCATGGCAGGCGGCCGAGGCGGGGGCACAGGTCACGCTCTATGAGATGCGTCCCCTGCGACGCTCCCCCGCGCATCAGACAGACAGCTTTGCCGAGCTTGTGTGCAGCAACTCACTGCGCGGCGCGAGCCTTGAGAACGCCGTCGGCGTTCTCAAGGAGGAGATGCGGTGTCTCGGCTCGCTCATCATGCAGGCGGCGGATGCGACCTCTGTTCCTGCGGGCGGTGCACTTGCCGTGGATCGCACGAAATTCAGTGCCTATGTTACAGAGGCAACCGCACGTCATCCCAATATCCGTGTTCATCACGAAGAGATTACGGCGATTCCGAATACCGATGACAGCATTGTCATCATCGCTTCGGGACCGCTCACAGACGGTGCGCTTGCTGCAGAGATCGCTGCCCTGCTCGGTAATGACTCTCTCTATTTCTACGATGCAGCCGCGCCGCTCGTGAATGCTTCGAGCATCGATATGGCGCGGGCATATCGTGCCTCCCGCTATGGGAAGGGCGAGGCATCATACATCAACTGCCCGATGGATGAGGCGCAGTACGATGCCTTCTATGCAGCACTTATTACGGCGGAGACGGCACAGGCGCACGAATTTGAAAAGGAGATCTTCTTTGAGGGCTGTATGCCCGTTGAGGTCATGGCAGCACGCGGAAAGGACACTTTGCTCTATGGACCGCTCAAGCCCATGGGGCTTGAGCACCCTGAGACAGGTGTGCGTCCCCATGCCGTTGTTCAGCTGCGGCAGGACAACGCTGAGGCTACGATCTACAACATCGTCGGCTTCCAGACACGGCTCAAATGGCCGGAGCAGCAGCGCGTCTTTCGGATGATCCCGGGACTCGAAAATGCAGAGTTCCTGCGCTATGGCGTGATGCACCGCAACAGTTTTATCAATGCACCGCGTCACCTGTGCCCGACCTTTCAGACGCAGACGAACAATGCCTTGTTTTTTGCCGGGCAGATGACGGGCGTGGAGGGCTATGTAGAGTCTGCCGCGTCAGGACTGATGGCGGGACTGAATGCCGTGCGCCGCGCGGCAGACAGGGAGCCTCTTGTCTTTCCGCAGGAAACCGCGCACGGGGCACTCGCACACTATATCACCTCATGCGACCCTGCGCATTTTCAGCCCATGAATATCAACTTTGGGCTTCTGCCTCGCCTAGAGAATCTTCCGCGCCGTACGCGTAAGCCGGAGAAAAAGCGGATGCTGGCAGAGCGTGCCTTGACAGAGTTGGAGAATTTCTGTGCAGAGCATATCAAAGGAGCATACACAGTATGACATTCCATGCAACAACCATTGTCGCAGTCAAAAAGGGGAACAAGGTCGCCATTGCGGGCGACGGTCAGGTGACCTTTGGGGAACGCGCGATCATGAAAGCGAATGCGCGCAAAGTTCGCCGTCTCTATCACGGTAAGATCCTCGCAGGCTTCGCGGGATCGGTCGCGGATGCGTTCACACTGTTCGAGAAGTTTGAGGTCAAGCTCGAATCCTACAGCGGCAACCTACAGCGAGCCGCTGTAGAGCTTGCGAAGGACTGGC
This sequence comes from Centipeda sp. (in: firmicutes), assembly GCF_057271695.1. Classification (NCBI taxonomy): domain Bacteria; kingdom Bacillati; phylum Bacillota; class Negativicutes; order Selenomonadales; family Selenomonadaceae; genus Centipeda; species Centipeda sp. (in: firmicutes). The sequence continues at coordinate 323 of NZ_DBHIVL010000020.1, read as the reverse complement.
GCACGGACAAGGTGCTCCGTAAGCTTGAGGCTCTTCTCCTCGTCGCAGACAAGGACGGCATTCTCATGATCTCAGGCAACGGCGAAGTCATTGAGCCGGACGGGGACTGTACCGCAATCGGCTCAGGCGGATTCTTTGCCCTTGCCGCAGCACGCGCCCTTGTCGCACACAGTTCGATGGATGCTGCAGAGATCGCAAGGGAATCCCTCTCGATTGCAGCGGATATATGCGTTTACACAAATCATAATATTACGGTGGAGGTACTGGAAGGTTGAAAGTACAGCCAGTAAATAAAGGCACACGAAAACAGGTCACAGAGTGAC
>NZ_DBHIVL010000019.1:0-34661 GCF_057271695.1 Centipeda sp. (in: firmicutes) | reverse complement strand
TTTCGTAACAGTTTTGTGCCTTGAAGCGTAGCGGAAAGGAATGGTCATAATCATGGATACATTTCGACCAAGATATCAGATTCCATTCGACGACTATGAGCCTGCCCTTATTGAATGGGATGCAGATGAAGAGATCATTCATATACCTAATGATTTGCTTGAGGAGAGTATAGATTATGATGATCAAGATGACCAGCATCTACATCGCCGCGAGAATTTTGTAGATTACGATATTATCTTAGACCATCACATATTAAAGGGACAACACGGAAGCCTGTTGACAGCTGCAGCAGGGGGGCTTGCCTTTGGCACGGTTGGAGCGATTGCTGGGTATTGGATGGGAGCAAAGCCGGATAAAAAGCTGTGTTCACGTATGAGCTTAGTACTCTTCTTTACCGATGGAAAACGGGTAGAACGTATTGATCTTATTCAACCCACTGCTCCTGTAGAATATAACTCCTTTCAGTATGACCAAAAGTTTGATGATCTAAAAGAATGTATTTGTGCTTTAGAAGCATTTAAGCTGGCAAATTCCGGTAGAGAGGATGTATCACAGTCCGAAATAAATGATATAGCAGCAGATGTTATATACAAACTAAATAATCTCATCATGGGCGAATACGATACGTAGAAAGGTCATAATGGAAAACAACAACATTATTGACATCCCAAGTCTCCAGTGGTACCCGGGGCACATGCGGAAGGCGGAGCGGCTGGTAAAGGAGAATTTGAAACTTGTAGATGTAGTCGTCGAACTGTTGGATGCACGGATCCCGCTGAGTTCGGCGAATCCTGTACTGCGGGAGATTGTGGGTGGAAAGCCGCGCCTGATTGTGCTTAATAAATCAGATCTTGCGGATGAGACAGCGACGCGTACGTGGGTAAAATACTTTGCCGCCCAGGGGATTGCAGCAGTTCCGGTGGATGCAGTGAAGGGACGTGGCATCAAGGAACTCGTACAGGCGATCGCAAAATGTGCGAAACCGAAAACGGACAAGTTTGTTCAGCATGGGGCGAAGGCGCGGGCAGCACGCTGCATGATTCTCGGCATTCCAAATGTGGGGAAGTCCTCGCTCATCAATCGACTGTCGGGTGGATCAAAGACGAAAGTGGAGAACCGGCCCGGTGTCACACGCGCAAAACAGTGGATCCGCCTTGGTGCACAGCTGGAACTGCTCGATATGCCGGGGATACTCTGGCCGAAGTTTGAGGATCAGCAGGCAGCACTTCACCTTGCATTTACGGGGGCAATCAACGACAATGTCTACGATGTAGCAAGCGTTGTATTGTTGCTTCTCGATACGCTTCGCATAGCATATCCATCCGCTCTCATGGAACGCTATCGGTTGGAGGGGGAGCTCCCCACCGGCGTAGAGCTGCTTGAGGAGATCGGACGAAAGCGCGGGTGCCTGCGTGCGGGTGGTAAGATTGACTATGAAAAGGCTGAGCAGATTGTATTGACAGATTTCCGCAGTGGACGGCTTGGGCGCGTTACTCTGGACACGCTTCCGTTCACAGAGTTCGCAGAGGATGCGCGGTAAAGGAAATGACAAATTTGACGATAAAAGAAATAGAGAACATATTTCTTCATGGCAATGTGACAGAGGACTTGATGGACTCCTGTCGAAGAGATGCACGAAAAGCTGTGCAGCCCATTCTGCGCCGTTACGAACGTGCACAGCGGGAGCGGGAGCGTCTGAACGCGATGTTCGTATACGAACGAGCCGCCGCTGCGGCGGGGCACACGCTTGTTGCAGGTGTGGATGAGGCGGGGCGCGGCCCTCTTGCGGGTCCTGTGGCCGTTGCCGCTGTCATCTTGCCGCAAGAGGCTCACCTGCCCCGCATCAATGACTCTAAAAAGCTGTCTGCTGCCATGCGTGAGGAACTCTTTACACAAATTGTCGCTATTGCCATATCCTATCATGTTGCACTGATTGATGCGGAGATCATCGATCGCATGAACATTCTTCAGGCGACGAGGATGGGGATGTACGAGGCAATCGCAGCCCTCACGCCCGCCCCTGAGGAGGTTCTGATCGATGCCGTGGAGCTACCAAAACTCTCCATGCCTTCGCAGTCCATCATCAAGGGAGATGCAAAGTCAGCGTCGATTGCTGCGGCATCAATCTTGGCGAAGGTGACACGCGATCATTTGATGGAACAATACGATACAGAATATCCGCACTATGCCTTTGCAAAACACAAAGGCTATGGAACACAGGAGCATATCGACGCGATTCGTAAATACGGTGTCTGTCCTATTCACCGCAAATCCTTCGACCCGATCCGCTCCATGCTGAACAATATGTAACAGAAAAGGCTGTGAATACCGTGTCGATGGAAGCAAATACTACAACAGCATCTCCCGTCATTCCTGCTGCGTCTCAGATTTCGCAGGGGAAAACGACCGAGGCTGTTCAAAGTCGTGGAAATCAGGGAGATTCGTCCGCTGCATTCAGTCAGCGGACGAACGTCTCGATTGAAACTGCCATCGACCATATGGCAGATGTCCTATCGAAGATCAACGGACGCCAGCAGACGAATGTTCAGCAGATGCCGCAGGAGCTCAAGGAAGTTATCCAGAATATGATTCGTCAGTCCTTTTCCCTTGAGACAACCCTTGGTCAGGGGCTTGGAAGCACCGCTGCCAGTCAGCGGTTTTCGACCGATCAGCTGACAATGCTCTCGCGGATGCTCAATCAGCTGGGGACGATGGCGGAGACGGGCAGTATGCCGCAGGTGAGCGATGATCTTGCCGCCCTCCTCACGGGTCTGAAAACAGCACTTACCAAGGAGGCGGGTGGAACATTTGAGCCGATCATGCTGACAAAGGCGGCGTTTCAGCTGCTCGATACGGGGAATGCGGAACTTCTTCCAAAAGATTTGCAGACATTTCTCGTCCAATTGAACGCACAGGGATTTGCTTCCGCCTCCGGCAATGCGGGTGCGAACGCGCTGACATTCCTGAATCAGATGGTTCAGCTCCTGATGCCGCGTGGTACGGAAAATACAGCACAGCAAATGCCCCAACCTACAACGGTGCAGGGGAGCACAGCACAGCCTACATCGCAAAATCCAGCTGGAGGGCAGGAGATACGCACGTCTTCGACTGCGCCAAATACAACGACTGCTATGCCCAAAGAAACAACGCCTGAACAGCAAATGCCACACCCTACAGCGATGCAGGAGGGCACGGCAAAGTCTACACCGCAACATCCGGTCGGAGGGCAAGAGGCACGCACGTCTTCGCCTGCGCCGAATACATTGACTGCTATGCCCGAAGAAACAACGTCTGAACAACAAATGCCCCGCACACAGACACCTGCATTGACAACGGATGCAGGTGCAAAAGAGAGCACAACAGCGACACTTCGGCACCCAGCCGAAATGCCGCAGGAAAACACGGGAAAAGCCTCGCAGCCCTCTACACAAACGAACTCCTCTACGACGCAGAGTACACAGCCCGCTGCAAATGAGGCGGGAATCGCACAGAAAACTGCAGCCAGCGAAACATCTCAGGGGACAAATGCACCCGAACGCGGACAAACTCCTGCACCCTCCACAGGAAACACACAATCTCCGGCACAGAATGCGAAGGAGACGACAATTCCTCTGCCACGACAAGGCGAAGCACAAACTCTTGGGGAAAACAGACTTGCTCCTGATGCTGTCATACGAATGCCAACCAACACAGAGGCAGCAAAGTCGAATCTGCAGGGGGAAACTGCTGCACAAAGTTCACGACAGCAGGGGAAGCAGCAAATTGAAGAAAACAGACCTGCTCCCGAGATCGGCACAAAAACGCCAACCAACGCAGAGGCACAGAAACAGGCTGCGAATTCGAATCTGCAGATGAGAACCGCCACACAGTCTGTGCGTTCGCAGGGAGGACAGGCAGCAGAGCTGCCAACCACACTACATCCCCCTGCACAAAGTGCATCGCAAATGAAGTCGCCTGAGATGCAGAGTACGATTCCGCGATTCTTCACGCAGACGATGGAGAACACGCCGCAGACGATGAACGTCCTGCGTAATCTCGCACAGACGCTGCTGCAGAACGAGAATCTGAGTCCGAAAGAGACGCTGCTGCTGCAAAACTTTGTCCATGGACGCAGTCAAACACTGAGCGAGGGGGATGCAAAGCAGCTGCAGCAGCTCATCCAGCTGACGCAGCAGAACATCCCGGGCACGGTGCGTCAGGCGGCGTTCGAGCAGCAGATGACGGATCTTCCACGTCTCTGGGCATTTATGCAGATGGCAGATATCGTAAAGACACGAAAAATGACGGCGGAGCAGTACAAGCGTGCGGGCAGGGATGTCGCGGCTCTTGCGCTCACCATGCGCAATGCTCTTGAGGGCGAGAATGCGGCACCGCAGCCGGGGCAGCGCTCCATGAATTTTGTCATGCCGCTTTTTATGGGGGCATCCGAATATCCAGCCTACATCCATGTTTACGATGAGACAAAAAAAGACGAGGAGACGGATCTCATCAAAAAAGAAACGTGGTTGCGCATCTGTGTACTCACGGACAACATTGGAACAGTGGAGCTCATCAACCGTATCTACGATGGAAATCACGTCGATATGCGGCTCTACTTCTCCGATGCTGATGCCGCGTGGGAGTTCCGTCATTCACTCGACGAGATACGGGAGTCGGCAGACGGAACCTCACTCATCATTGAAGGCATCCAGATCGGAGCAATCGGCGAGCGTCGCTTCTTCACAAACTGATGATGCTGAAAATATCCGTTCTTTCTTGACGTGAAACGTACAGAAAACGTATAATACAGAAGTATGACTAGGGCACAAGGATGGGTGAGAGATGACGGAACAATGGGATAAGGACACTTCACCTGTCGAGGACGGGACGGCCGAGCAGGAGGCACGCGCCGTTGCGATCAAATACGATGTTCGGAACGACAAGGCACCACGTGTTACGGCGAAGGGACGCTCGCTCGTTGCCAACCGTATTTTGGCGGAGGCGCGCAAGAATGGCATTCCCGTCTATCAGAACAAGTCCCTCGTCAATATGCTGATGGCACTTGAGATTGATCGTGAGATTCCTCCCGAGCTCTATCGTACGATTGCAGAGGTGCTTGCGCATGTCTATCGGATCGACCGCCATGCGGGCGAACGGAGAATGTCATGAGCAGCAAGGCACTCGGAGATCGGGGAGAAGCGTATGCTGCGAACTATCTGCGGCAGAACGGCTATCGTATTCTCACACGCAATTATCGCACGAAGATCGGCGAGATCGATCTTATTGCGGAGGATCAAGACACGCTTGTCTTTATCGAGGTGAAAACGCGCAGCAGTGTACGCTACGGGATGCCTGCCGAAGCCGTGAATTATAAAAAGAGACAGAAGATCATACAGACGGCGTATTGGTATTTATGCGCACAGCACAGGGAAAACGCCATCTGTCGATTTGATGTGCTTGAAGTATATGCTGTCGGTGACCGTTGGAACGTACATCAGATCAAGAATGCGTTCGAGGTGTAGTACTTTTGATGTCGACGAATTCGTATGAAGCCGCCGGCATCTTTTTTATTTTTTCAAAAATTGAATCATATCCGCGAGTATGGTATAATGGAAATCAAAGTATGCGGCTTGTGGAAGCCGTAATAGGGAGGTATCATCTTGAACGTTGCAAAGCCGATCTATGTCATCGGGCATCGCAATCCGGACACAGACTCCATCTGTTCAGCAGTCGGATATGCGCATCTAAAACAGGCGATGGGCATCAATGCAGTTGCTGCACGCGCCGGAAAGGTAAATAAGGAAACGAAGTTTGCCTTGGAGTATTTCCATGTGGAACAGCCACTCCTCATTCCCGATCTCTATCCCCGTGTCAAGGACATTGCGATGGACTGCAAGATCGTCGTTCGTCAGCATGACACCCTGCGCAACCTCGGCGAGGTGCTGCGTGAAAACGATCTGCGTTCCATCCCCGTGACGGACAGCAAGGGGATTCTTGTCGGCATTGTTTCCGTCAGTGATCTGGCAAAACGCTATTTCCAAGAGCTCGGCATGACAAATCTCTCGGATATGCGCGTTCGCTATCGGGATATCATTCGAGCTACGGACAGCAATGTTCTCGTCGCAGGGGAAGAGAGCGAAACGATCAAGGGGCAGATCCGTATTGCTGCCGGCAGCGTGGAGACGATTCACAAGCTCATCAAGGAAAATGACATTGTCCTTGTTGGTGACCGTCGTACGGAGACGATTCTCGCCTGCATTCATCAGGGAATTGCCTGTCTGATTGTGACAGGCGACGGTCGCGTTCCTGCCGAAGCGTTAGAGGCAGCGGAGACGCGCGGTATCTTTGTGCTTTCAACGCCCTATGATACCTATACGGTGGCACGTCTTATCAATCAGTGTGTGCCGGTTCGGCGCATCATGCACGATAACCCGGTCTGTTTCAAGCCGCTTGATCTTCTTTCCGACATCAAGGGAACAATGGAGGAAACGAATTTCCGCAACTATCCCGTCCTCGAGAACGGACGCATCGTCGGACTTGTCAGCCGCGATCGTCTCGTTGTCTCGGAGCCGGCGCAGGTCATCCTCGTGGATCACAACGAGCGCAACCAAGCGGTCGAGGGGATTGAGGAAGCGAAGATCATCGAGATCATCGATCACCATCGCTTCGGCGGCATCAGCACGAGCGAGCCAATCTACACCCACGCTGAACCGGTCGGGTGCACCGCGACCATTGTCTCCAATATGCATTGGCAGAACGACATCGACATCCCTCCGTCGATTGCGGGGCTTTTGCTCTCCGCCATCATCTCGGATACCGTGCTCTTTAAGTCACCAACCTGCACGCCGAAGGATAAGAAGGCGGCCGAACGCCTTGCGGATATTGCAAATGTCGATCTCAATGCCTATGGACTTGAGATGCTCAAGGCGGGTTCCAGCATCGGCAATATGTCGCCGATGGAGATTGTCCGCAACGACCTCAAGGAGTTTACGATCGGAGCATATCGTGTTGTCGTCAGTCAGACCTCCGTCATGGATACGAAGGAGATCATGGAAAAAGAGGACGAGCTGCTTGCTGCGATGAAGACTATCTGTGACACGGAAGGATTCGATCTGAGTCTCGTCATGATTACAGACATCCTCGAGGAGGCGACCTATCTGCTCTTCACAGGATCGCCGCGTACACTGATCGGTGAGGCGTTCCGCAAGGATACGAGCGGGACGCATCTCTATCTGCCCGGCGTCATGTCGCGCAAGAAGCAGATCATCCCGCCGCTCTCGGAGGCGGTCAAACGCATCAAGACGTAAGGTGCATCGGATGTAATAACGGCAGGGGCGGAGTTTGCCATAGCGGCGGCCCCGCCTTTCTTCATTGGAAGGAGTTTTCATGGATTTGTTTCAGGGGCTGAACGAGCCGCAGCAGAGAGCCGTAGCCTGTCTTGAGGGACCTCTCCTCATTGTGGCGGGCGCAGGCTCCGGCAAGACACGCGTGCTGACCTTCCGCATTGCAAACCTCTTGGAGCATAATGTTCCACCGTACCGTATTCTTGCCATTACATTTACAAATAAAGCCGCACGCGAAATGCGTGACCGTGTCGACACGCTGATAGGTGAATCTGCGCATGATGTATGGCTGAGTACATTCCACTCCTTCTGTGCCCGATTCCTCCGCATGGAGATCGAACAACTCGGTACCTATGCAAAGAATTTCGTCATCTATGATGCTTCCGACAGCAAAAGTTTGATCCGCGAGTGCCTCAAGGAGCTGAATATTGACGAGAAACACACAGCTCCGGGGGCTGTGCAGTCGCATATCTCGGACGCAAAGAATCGTCTGCTCGATGTCAAGGCATTCACGGCACAGGCGACAGATTTCTTTGGCGAGCAGGTGGCGAAGATCTATGAGCTCTACCAGTCGAAACTGCGTGCAAACAACGCACTCGATTTCGATGACCTTTTGATGCTGACAGTGGAGCTGCTCTCAAACAATGAGGAGATCCGCGAAAAGTACCAGAAGAAATTTCAGTACATCCTCGTGGACGAATATCAGGACACGAACGGCGCACAATACGCGATCACGAAGCTGCTTGCCGCAGGACATCGCAACATCTGCGTCGTCGGTGACGCGGATCAGTCCATCTACGGCTGGCGCGGTGCGGATATGCGAAATATCCTGAACTTTGAGCGTGACTATCCCGAGGCGACCGTAATTCTGCTCGAACAAAACTACCGCTCAACGAAGAATATCCTTGCTGCGGCAAATGCCGTCATCGAAAACAATCTGACACGCAAGAAAAAAGCTCTCTGGACGGATAATCCCACGGGCGATCCAATCACAGTCTATGAAGGCGGTACGGAGAAGAACGAAGCCGCGTTCATCGTGCGTGAGGTGGAGCGCCTGCACACCATGTTCAATACAAAGTATGGCGATATCGCCGTACTCTATCGGACAAATGCGCAGTCCCGCAACATTGAGGAAGCCTTTTATGCAACGGGGATTCCATATGCCATGGTAGGCTCCGTACGCTTCTATGACCGCCGTGAGATCAAGGATATCATTGCGTATCTGCGCGTAATCTATAACCCACGGGACACACTGAGTCTCCTACGCATCATCAATGTGCCCAAACGCGGGCTCGGGCAGACCACGCTTGGACGTATGATGGAGAAAGCGGCAGAATATCGCCTTTCCCTCTTTGAGCTCATTACAGATATGCAGCTGCTTGACACGATTCCAAAGCTGTCGGCAAAGGTGAAATTTGAACTTGAGGATTTTTCCGCACTTGTATTTACATACATGGGACAGCTGGGAACGCGACCACTGCACGAAATTGTCGAGGATATCATTGAGGAGTCCGGCTATGCCGCAGCTCTTGAGGACGATCCGAAGGAGGACAATCGCGACCGCCTTGAGAATCTGCGCGAGTTTATCAGCGTAGCAAAGAACTTCGAGGACGGTGCAGAGGAAGGGCAGAACGGACTGGAGGACTTCCTCGCCCAGATTTCACTCATCTCCGATGTGGATGAGACGGAGCAGTCCGAGGGAAATGTGACCCTCATGACCTTCCATGCGGCAAAGGGATTGGAGTTCCCGACCGTATTCATGGCGGGCATGGAGGAAGGGCTGTTTCCACATTCGCGTACGCTGCTCGACGATACGGAGATCGAGGAGGAGCGGCGCACCTGCTATGTGGGGATCACACGCGCCGAACGACGGCTCTATCTGACCTATGCACGTCAGCGCACGATCTACGGACGAACGGAGATGTCACGTCCATCACGCTTCCTTGCCGAGATCCCGGAGGAGCTGCTCGAACGTAAGATGGCAGATGTCTATGCGGAAGCAGGTGTACGAGGGCGTGCCGATGTCTGGGGGCGTGGATCCTCGGGGGGACGACGCTCCTATCTGCCGCCGCCACCGCAGCATACAGCAGAGGACGGAAGCGTCATCCGCCCCGACACCGCAGCCAAGTTCACGGCGGGGGATGCCGTGCGTCATAGCAAGTGGGGGGACGGACGTATCGTTGCCATCAGCGGTGAGGGAGAAGATGCAGAGCTCACTATCGCGTTCCCAGGAGAAGGAATCAAGAAGTTTGTGCAGAAATATGCACCGATTTTGAAGCTATGAGGGAAATATGAGCGATATCAAGGAAATCAAGAGCGAGCTCACGGAGCTGCGGAAGAAGATCCGCAAGTATTCCAAGCAGTACTATGATGCGAATGCGTCCGACATTTCGGATTATGAGTTTGATCTGCTCATGCAGCGGCTCAAGGCGATCGAGGCAGAGTACCCCGAGCTCATTACAAAGAATTCGCCGACGCAGAAGGTGGGGGGAACTGCGCAGCGTGAGGTGGGCGTCCTCGTCCCGCATGATGTTCCGATGCTTTCGCTCCAAGATGTGTTCAGTGAAGAAGAAGTTCGTACATTTGTCACGGGTGTTCTTTCACATTTCCCCACAGCGGAGTTTGTTGTGGAAGAAAAGATCGACGGTTTGTCTCTCGCCTTGCGGTACGAGAACGGTGTCCTAGTACGCGCGATTACACGCGGCGACGGAATCGTGCAGGGGGAGGATGTCACGCTGAATGCACGCGCCATTGATGACGTTGTAGAGACTCTGCATGACCCTGTCCCATATTTTGAGGTGCGCGGAGAGGTCTATATGGAACGCGCGGCATTCGCAGAGGTCAACGAACGGCAGGAACTGCTCGGTCTGAAAATGTTTGCAAATCCACGCAACTGTGCCGCAGGAACACTGCGTCAGCTGGATGCACGCGTGACCAAGGAGCGAAAGCTCTCGATGTTCGTATTCAACTTGCAGCGTGCAGAGGGACATACCTTTGTCTCACATACCGATGCCTATGATTTTATGCGGGCACAGGGCATCAAGATCATTGCAAACTATAAGGTTTGCCATACAGCAGACGAGGTCTGGAACGCAATTACGTCGATTGGTGCACGACGCGGGGAACTTCCCTACGACATCGACGGTGCTGTTGTCAAGGTCAACGACTTTGCACAGCGTGCGGAACTCGGTGCAACGGCAAAGGCACCGCGCTGGGCGATTGCCTACAAATATCCGCCCGAGGAAAAGGAGACGATTCTCCGTGATATCGAGCTGTCCGTCGGACGGACAGGGCGCATTACGCCGACGGCAGTGTTCGATCCCGTGCAGCTCTGCGGTACACGTGTCGAGCGAGCGACCCTGCACAATCAGGACCATATTGACATTCTGGATGTGCGTCTCGGCGATACGATTCTCGTCTACAAATCGGGGGAGATCATCCCACGCGTCAAAGCAGTGGTGACTGACAAACGTCCGCAGGATGCGCAACCCTATGTGATTTCTGATGTATGCCCTGTCTGTGGCTCCCATGCCGTACGCGAGGCGGATACGGCGGATATGAAATGCCAGAATCCGGCATGCCCCGCGCAGGTGGAAAACCATATTCTGAACTTTGTCAGCCGCAGCGCAATGGATATTAAGGGCTTCGGCGAGTCGGCGATCATTGCACTAACACGCGCAGGTTATCTGCATGATGTTGCAGATATATACGCACTGCATTTACATCGGGATGAACTCATCTCATCAGGGCTGATTGGACGGGAAAAGAGTGTCGATAACCGCCTTGCCGCCATCGAGGCAAGCAAGGCAAATACACCGGATCGTCTCCTCACGGGGCTGGGAATCTCCGGCATCGGGCGTGCGGCAGCACTCTCACTCATGCAGGCATTTCCGTCCATTGATGCCTTGCAGGAGGCAGCGTGCACCGATCCCGAAAAAATCCGTGCTGTTCCCGACATGGGAGAAATCAGCGTGCTGAAACTCACGGAGTTCTTCACCTCGGAAACGGGGAAGGCATTGCTCGACAAATTCCGTGCGGCGGGCGTGAACTTTGCGAGTACCCCGATGGAACGCGCAGGTGCGGCACTGGACGGCAAATCTTTTGTCATCACGGGTACGCTTCCGACGCTTTCCCGTGAGGAGTGTGCCGCTCTGATTACGTCTCATGGTGGTACGGTAAAAAGCTCTGTGTCGAAGAAAACCGACTACCTTGTCGCCGGTGAAGCAGCAGGGAGCAAGCTGAAAAAGGCGGAAGATCTCGGAATTCCCATCTTAGACGAGGCGGCACTCAGGGTTATGATTGCGACAGAATGAAAGGATCAACGATGAAACTCAGTAGATATATCGATTATTCTCCTCTAAATCCTGCGATGACTTCCGATGAGGTGCGTGCAGCGATTACGGAGGCGGTGCGACAGGAGTGCTGCTCGGTCTGCGTGCAGCCGGCAGATATTCCGCTTGCTGTTGAACTTTGCCGTAATACCGATACACGCGTGTGTACGGTGCTCGACTTTCCACACGGGAAAGCCCCCGCTGCGGTCAAGGAGCTTGAGGCACGCTACTATATGGAGTACGGTGCAGAGGAGCTTGACATGGTGATGAACTATAGTCTTGCCCGCTCCGGGAAATGGGATGAGGTCGAGGCGGAAATACGCGCCGTCGTCAATGCTGCTCATGCACGTAATGTGATGGTCAAGGTCATTTTTGAGGCAAGCCAGCTGACATCGGAGGAGATTGCACGGGCAACGGAGGTCAGCATAGCGGTGGGAGCAGACTTCGTCAAGACGGCGACGGGATTTCTCGGCACGGGTGCGACAGAGGAGCAGCTGCGCATTATGCTGGAGACGTCGCATGGACGTTGCAAGGTCAAGGCATCCGGCGGCATTCGGGACTATGCTACTGCAAAGAAATTTTTGGACATGGGTGTGCATCGTCTGGGCATCGGCAGTTCATCTGTCGCAAAAATTCTGGCTGAAGCAGATTCATGAGATGAGGGGATGTCATGCGGTTCATTCATACGGCAGACTGGCATTTGGGAAAACTCTTCGGACAGCGGCATATGACAGAGGATCAGGCGTATGTATTGGAGGAACTGTTTGCACTGTGCAAGGATGTGCGCCCGGATGCCCTCGTCATTGCCGGTGATGTCTATGACCGCGCCATTCCTCCACCGGAAGCGGTGGAACTCTTCAACGAAATATTGACACGGCTTGCTGCACAGGGAATCCGCGTGCTCTTTATTGCCGGAAATCATGACAGTGCTGTGCGCCTTGGATTTGGCGCACAGCTTCTTCGTGCGTCCGGCATCTATCTTTCGGGGGTTGTGTGCGCCGAAGAGCCTCCCGTCATTCTCTCAGATGAACACGGAGATGTCTATTTCTCGCTCATTCCCTATGGAGATCCCCCGCATGTACGCGAGGCATTTTCTCTTGATGAAAGTCCATCCTTCGATGGTGCGCTTGCCATGCAGGTCGCAGCGGCACGCGCACAGATTCCATCGTCGGCACGCAGTGTGGCAATCGCACACGCATTCGTCATCGGCGGTCAACCCTCGGAGTCCGAGCACGCGCTCTCCGTCGGTGGAAGCGATCAGGTGAGTGCGGAGCATTTCGCCGCATATTCGTATACGGCACTTGGACATCTCCATGCGCCCCAACGGGCGGGTGCAGAGAACGTACGCTACTCCGGCTCATTGCTGAAATACTCCTTTGATGAAGCGCATCAGAAAAAGGGCATCGAGCTTGTCGAACTTGATGCCGTAGGCACAGCATCTCACACGTTCTATCCGCTGACACCTCGTCATGATGTGCGCATCGTACGCGGCATGATGGACGAGATCATGACGGATACGTTCGATCCGCTTCCCCATGATGATTATATCTGTGTGGAGCTGCTCGATACGGATGCCGTACTCGCCGCACATGAGAAACTGCGCAGAGTATATCCGAATCTCTTTACCATCACACGTCCGAACCTCAACGTCAACCGACTTTCCTCCACGGAGCGGATCTATGAACGTACGAAATCCGACCTGCATCTCTTTTCCGATTTCTTTGCGGAAGTAACAGCCGTGCAGATGACAGAGACAGAACGGGACGAACTCATTCGTATCATTGATTCGATGGAGCAGGGGGAGCGTGCAGAATGAGACCTCTGAAACTTCGCTTACAGGCATTCGGCTCCTATGTTGAGGAGCAGGTACTGGATTTCGAGACGGCACTGGCAAACGCACCGTTCGTGCTCATTCATGGGGCTACAGGGACGGGAAAAACAACCATATTGGATGCGATTGTATTCGCGTTGTATGGTGAATCCAGCGGCAACGTACGTGAAGGTTCAACCCTTCGCTCTTCCGATGCACCGGCGGATCGCATCACAGAAGTGGAGTATGTCTTTGCGCTCGGCCGCCGTCGCTATCGCATTCTGCGCTCCCCTGCATACGAGCGTATGTCGCGCGGCAAGATGACACGTCGTGCGGCAACGGGTCAGCTCTATCGGCTTCCCGATGAGGGAGAAGATGGGGAGGAGGCTCTGCTCGATTCAAATGTGACCGAGGTGTCGAAGCGCATCGGTCAGCTCATCGGCTTTGACGCGGATCAATTTCGACAGGTCGTTCTCCTTCCGCAGGGACAGTTTCAGCGCTTTCTGCTTGCCGAGGTCAAGGATCGCAGTGCCATCATGCAGCGCATTTTTCGCACGGAGCGGTATCAGCGTCTTGAGGAGGCTCTGCTGCAGGAATCCATACGTCTGGAAAATGCGGCAAAAGAGGAACGCGCTCAAATTGACCAGATGCTGCATACAGAAAATCTGAATACGAGCGATGAACTGCGTGCGCGTATTTCCGAGCTGAAAGAAGCGATCGACCGCCATGCCGAAGAGCTCAAGGTATTTGAGACGCAGCAAAAGAACGCGCGTCGTGCGCGTGAGCTTGGTGCGTCGGCAGAACAAAAATTACAGGAGCTTGCAGCGGCACAGAAGCATCTCGCAGAGAAACAGGCGCAGGAAGAGGATGTGCGGGATTTTCGCATGCGCTTGGAACGTGCACAGCGAGCACATCCTGTCCTCTATGCGGAACGCGAAGCAATACAGGCAGAGGAACTGAAAAAGCTTCGGACAGATGAGCTCAATGCGGCAGATGCCCGTTTTATCTCTGCAAAAACATCGTTTCAAACGACACGGGAAGCATTGAAGGTGGCAGAGGAACGGGAACCGGAACGCGTGAAGAAGGTACAGCGGATGCAGCAGCTTACGGAATACGCAGAGCGTGCAGCACAGCTCCAGAACTGTCGGAAAATTGTAGAGGAGCTTCGCACCTCCAATGCACGTGCCGCAGAGACGGCAAAAAGCAATGCACACACGATCGAGAATCTACGTACGGAGCAAGCCGAGAATGCGGAGCGCATCGCTGCGCTTGAAAAAATTTTGGCGACACGCGAAGCCTTTCAGCACGAGCAAGATCTTCTGAAACGCTGTCAGAATTCCGCTGCCCGCATTGCCGAATGGAACGCGCAAATAGCCGGGCTCGTCAAGAGGGAAGAAGCGGCACGGCAGACATGGCAGACTGCTGCCGAGACGTTGACCGCCGCAAAGACGAAGCTGCGGCAGATGCAGACGCTCTATAACCTCGGCAGTGCCGCACGTCTCGCTGAGTTGCTTGCAGATGGCACGCCCTGTCCCGTCTGCGGTGCGCTTTCACACCCGACCCCCGCCATCCACACGGAGGATATCCCATCCGAGCAAGTCTTGGAGGAGTGCACAAAATCCGTCGACATTGCAGAGAAGTCCGTGCAGGAATCCGCCCGCAAACTGGAAGATGCCAAAGCGGCTCATGCGAATGCATTGCAGATCTGTACCCGTGAACAGGAGCTTCTGCGCGAGTATCTTCCCTCCGATACATTGGAAGAGCTTTCACAGCGTGTTGCGCGACGCGATGCAGAATTGAACAACGCAGCACAGGAGCATCAGGAACGTGCGGCGCAGTGTGCCGCGCAGAAGACACGCCTTGAAAAATTGCTGACGGATCAAGAAAGGCAGGCAGCAGAGGCACAGGAAAAACGTGACCTCCTGCGCGTGCGCGAGGGAGAGCAGGCTGCGTTGGAGGCACAGCTGCCCGAGGAGTACCGTGACCGTGCGCTCCTTGATGAACACATTTCTCGTCTGCAAGAGGAAGTGGAGCGGGAGAAAAAGGCTTATGCGGATGCACTTCAAAGAGCAAATGAAACATCCGCAGAATATGCACGCACGGAAAATGGAAAGAATACCGCTCAGCGCACTGCAGAAGAAGCATCGCAGAACGCGCAGACGGCACAGACGGCGTATGCAGATGCACGTAGATCTGCCGGATTCTCCTCGGAGGAGGAATACCATGAGGCGGTCGAAGGGAAATGGGCGGACAGCAAGCATCTGGACGCAGTGCGTGAACGACTGACACTGTATGACAGTGAGCGCAAAGCTGCCGAGGACGTATTTCAAAAGGCAAAAGATGCCGCTGACGGGTGCGTCGCGCCCGATATGGAAGCACTCAAATCCGCAGAAGCGGCAGCCGATCAGGCAGTGCAGGATGCGGCGCAGGAGCAGGGCAAGCGTACGGAGCGTTGGAACGCGCTGAAGCGTATGATGCAGGGCATCGACGCACTCGAACAATCCGGCGCAGCACGTGCACAGCGGTATCGCATCATCGGCAAACTTGCCTCTGTTGCGGCGGCAAAAGCACCCTATCAGGTGCATTTTCAGACCTACGTTCTGCGCTCAATCCTGAGTGATGTCATCGAAGCGGCGAATGCGCGTCTCATCGTCATGAGCCGTGGACGCTATCGCTTCATCCACGGAGAGGGCGGACACAAGAACAAATGGTGGGGGCTTGAAATTGACGTATTCGATGAGTACACGGGTCTGCCGCGTGTCTCGCGCACACTGTCCGGCGGCGAAACCTTCCTCGCGTCCCTTGCACTGGCACTTGGACTGTCCGATGTGGTGCAGCACTATGCGGGCGGGATGCACCTTGACATGATCTTCATCGACGAGGGATTTGGTTCGCTCGACAGCGAGACCCTCGACATTGCGATCCGTGCTCTGCTTGAAGTACAGCAGGAGGGCGGGCGTCTTGTCGGCATCATCTCCCATGTGGAGGAACTGCGTGCACGCATCCCCGTCCATCTCGAAGTATCACGCACGGCAACGGGAAGCAGGGCTCGCTTCACACAGGGCAGCTTGGAGGCATTATGACGGCAAAACTCGAATTCATCATCGGACGCGCAGGAACGGGCAAGACACACACCTGCCTTGCCGCGATGAAACAGGCGCTGGAGCGTGAGCCGCTCGGCAGACAGCGCATCCTCCTCGTTCCGGAGCATATGACCTATGCCGCAGAGCGCGCACTGGCAAAGACGCTGACGCACAGCGCGGGTTTTTTGCAGGCCTATGTGTTCGGCTTCCGCCGTCTTGCAAGGCAGGTACTCCTTGAGACCGGCGGCGCACATCTGCCGCGTATCAGCGATATTGGCAGACGCATCCTCCTAAAAGACATCCTGCTCAAACACGAGAAAGAACTCTCGGTCTTTGCGCGCTCCGTCGGTAAGCGCGGCTTTACCGAGACATTGGGGCGCACTATCGCCGAACTCAAACGCTACCGCCTAAGCACCGATGTCCTTCGTGCTGCCGCCGATGACGATGCACATACGCAGGGGCGGCTCTCTCAAAAACTCAGGGAGCTCGCCCTCATCATGGATGATCTCTCCGCACGCATGGAGGGACGGCTGACCGATCAGACCGATCGCATGGAGCGCCTTGCCGCCCAGTTGAAGGACGCACCGTTTTTGCGCGGGGCTGAGGTCTGGGTGGACGGTTTCGATTTTTTCAATCCGCAGGAAATGGCAGTTTTCGTGGAACTCTTTCACACTGCGGATACGGTTCATATCAGTCTGACGATGGACGGACAGCGCGAGGGGAGCCGCGTGCGGGTCAATCTCCCAGAGAACACAAGGGATACGGGGCTGTTTGCACGTTCTTATCAGACCATGCAGGCACTGACGAATCTTCTTGTCGAGATGGATCCAACTGCTGCGCCGAAAATACATCTTACGGAGGAACAGCAGCGCGCACAAAAGCCATCGCTTACGGCGATTGAAGGGCATCTGTTCGGACACGCACGTCTTGCTCCCATCGCAGACAATGCACTCAAGCTCGTCGAGGCGGCAAACCCGCGCCTTGAGGCGGAGGCGGTCGCGTCAGACGTATTGCGTCTGGCACGCGAGGAAGGATATCGCTATCGTGAGATCGCCGTCCTTGTACGCGATATGAATACCTATGCGGATCTCCTGCTGCCGGCATTTGCCGACTGCGGCATCCCGTGCCATCTGGACGCAAAGCGTCCGAGTACCCATCATCCTCTCGCAGAGCTTCTGCGCGCCACAGCACAGACGGCATGGCGCGGATGGGGATATGATACCGTATTCCGTGCCCTACGCACGGGATTTTTTCCTGTCGTTTCAGAATCAGGAGAGGATGGCGGTTTTTCCTGCGGCGATTGGCAGGAAGCGGTCGACCGACTGGAAAACTACTGCCTGGCGTTCGGAATCCGCAGCGAAAATCAGTGGACGGCGACGGAGGACTGGGATTTTGTCCGCCGTACGATCCTAGAGGATGTACGGGAGACCGAGCAAAATGTCATGCGCATTGCCGAGGAGATTGCCCTCGATGATATTCGTCGGCGCATTGCGGCACCGCTTTCGCTGCTGACACAGAATCTTCGTCGAGAGGGATGCTCAGCGCATGAGCGTACCCGTGCGCTCTACCAATTCCTCACCAAACTGAAAGTACCACAGACGCTGGAGATGTGGAGAACGGAAGCAGATGCCGAAGGGCGTCTTGCGGATGCGACGGCACATCGGCAGATCTGGGCTTCCTGCATGACACTCCTAGAACAGCTGGTCGAGGTTAGCGGAGACGAGAACCTCTCTGCCCGTGACTTCGAAGAGCTGCTGGAGGACGGTCTGGATGCACTCGAAATTGCTCTGATTCCGCCAGGGCTCGATCATGTCACGATTGCCGCCTTCGACCAGAACAGTCTCGCTGGCATTCGTGCCGCCTATATCGTCGGTGCAAATGCAGGGACAATGCCGCGTGTGGGGGCACCGCAGGGCGTGCTGTCGGATGCAGATCGACTTTCCATCCGCGAGTCGCTCGCACATACGAATCATACGATCTTCGGTGGCGGACATGAGCAGAGCTTTCTGGAACGCTATCAGCTCTATCGCGGTTTCACCGAGGCACGGGAGTATCTGTGGGTCTCCTATGCGCTCTCCTCTGCCGATGGCACGGCACTCGCACCGTCGCCCCTGATTTCTCGTCTGCGCACGATTTGTCCGACGGTGCTCTCCATCCCGCTTGCCATGGTGGAGCGTACGGATGATCTTGTGCTCTCCGCGCCGCATCCCGTACTCTCATCGCTGGCAGGGGCTCTGCTCGGACAGAAGGAGCGCGGGAAAATGCTCCCACTCTGGGGCGATGTCTACAACTGGATGCGGAGCAATGCCGTGATGCATCCGCTGCTTCGTCTAATGGTGCGCGGTCTACTTTCATCGCCGCGCGAGGAGGAGCAGCTGTCTTTGGCGACGGCAAAACAGCTGTTTGCGCGTGACGGGCGGATCAGCGGCAGCACAACGCGGCTTGAGACCTTTCGTCAATGTCCGTTCCGCCACTTTGCAATGTACGGTCTCGGTCTCAAGGAGCGCGATGTCTATGAGTTTCAAGGCAATGACTTTGGCACGCTCCTACATGAAATTCTGCATGGATACGGTGAATGGGTGCGTACGAAACATGCGAACGACTGGTGCGCGGCAGAGCCGGACAGCGCGGCAAAGATCGATGCGCTGATGCACGAGGTCATTCCGCGCATCCGCAGTTCCGTCCTGATGAGCCGCGCCAGCTACCGCCATCGGATCGAACGCATTCGCCGCACCGCGCAGCAGGTCATCCGTCACCTGACATCGTGGGCAAAGGCATCATCGTTTCATCCGCTTGGATTTGAGATCAGTTTTGGACGCGGCATGGATGATGTCCGCTTGGAAGAGTTTCAGCTTGCGGGCGGGGCAACACTCTCCCTGCGCGGGCAGATTGATCGCTTTGATGTGACGAAGGCACGCGACTACTACCTCGTCCTCGACTACAAGACGGGGGGGACATCCCTGCTCCTGCCAGAGATTCGCCACGGGCTGAAGATGCAGCTGCTGCTCTATCTCTTTGTCATACGCAGTCTCCTCCATGATACAGACAGTTTTCCGGCGGGGATGCTCTATGCGCCTGTTGTGAACCCCATCATCAAGAGCGATGTGCGTCTGGATGACAGCGAACTTCACAAGATGGTTGCAAAGGACATGGTACTCACGGGGATGCTGATTGACGATCCGGAGATCACACAGAGCATTGACGCGATGGGAGAGCATCTCTGCATCACCTTCAACAAGGATAAGAGCATCTCCAAGGCATCGGCAAGGCACATTCGCTCACGCGAGGAGTTTGAACAGCTACTTGCCTATCTGCCGCAGCTGATCCGCACGACTGCCGAGGAGATCCTGCGGGGCAATATACAGGTTGCGCCCTATCGTTTTCGGGATCGCAATGCCTGTACTTTCTGCAGCTATCGCTCCATCTGCTCGTTTGATCCGGAGCTTGGGCAGGGGGATCGCTATCGTGAAATTGTGGACAATGCACAGGTAGCGATGGAGGAGATTGCACAGATGGTGTGTGGGGAGGTGAAGTCCGATGGCTGAGCGGATGCAGTTTACCGCCGATCAACAAAAAGCGATTGAGACGCGTGGGCAGAACATCCTCGTCGCCGCAGCGGCAGGATCGGGAAAGACGCGCGTTCTGGTTGAGCGCATCATCTCACAGGTGCGTGCGGGGACGCTGTCGCTGGATCGTGTCCTCGTCCTCACCTTTACCAAGGCTGCTGCATCGGAGATGCGCGAGCGCATTGAGGCGGCACTCAATGCCGAGATTGATGCCATTGTCGAGAAAGACGGCGCACTCGAAGATGTCGCTGCGCTCGAACGGCAACGCGTCCTCCTCACGGGGGCAGACATCTCAACATTTCATTCATTCTGTCAGCGTCTGATCCAGTCACACATCGATGCGACGGAGATCCCGCCGACCTTCCGCATTGCAAGCGAGCAGGAGATCCGTCTGCTGAAAAATGACGTGTTTGAACAGATGATTGAGAGCGAATACGAGAAAGCGGCAGCGGGCGACCCCGAGGGCTTTCTTCCCTTTTCCGATGCCTATGGAGGCGTAAAGGGGGACGACGAAAAACTGCAGGGAGAAATCCTCGCACTGCACGCCTTTTCGCTCAGTCAGCCCTCGCCCGTGACATGGCTTGCGGCACAGGGGAAGGAGCGCAGCGATGCGCCGTATTGGGCGCGATGCGGGTTTCAGACCCTTGCGGATGAGTTGGAGCGCAGTCTCTCAGAGGTCTGCACGAACTATACGGCGGCAATCGAACTTCTCAAGAGCGGTGGCAATGACCTGCGCATGGCAGCAGGCAAATGTCTTGAAGCACTTGCGCATAATAAGGGAATCTATGAGGATTTGCACGCAGAACTCAATGGATTTGTGAATGGCAAACAGGACAGCGCATGGCAAGCATTCCTGGAGCAAGCGGCAGCGGCGAAAAAGGCGAAAAAAAATATACCGCGCAAGGCGGTCGAGGACTATGATCCCGAGGTTGGAGCACAGCTCAAGAAGCTGACGGAGAAAATCCACGCCCCGTGGGACGGCTGCATCGCCCGTCTGCCCGCGACATCACAGGAACTATGCGATACCGAGAATGCTGCAAATGCCGCCATCCGTCAGTACGCACGCCTGACAACAGCATTTCACAATGCGTTTCAGCAAAAAAAAATCGAGCGCGGCATCCTCGATTTCAGCGACCTTGAACATACGGCTCTCGAACTGCTCTGTCGCGATCCGAAGCAGTTGCAGGAGGATCCGACCATTGCCGCGCCGACTGAGATTGCCGATGAGCTGCGTGCCCATTACGACGCAATCATGGTGGACGAATATCAGGATACGAACGGTCTGCAGGAGGGAATTCTGCGGCAGATTGCACGCGAAAACAACCGCTTCATTGTCGGTGACGTGAAGCAGAGCATCTATCGCTTTCGCCTTGCCGATCCGTCGCTCTTTCAGCATACCTACGAGACATACCGCGCTGACAGCACGGAGGGCGAACTCGTGACGATGTCCGAGAACTTCCGCAGTCGCGCCGAGGTGCTTGCGCCCATCAACGAGATCTTTTCCCAGATCATGAGCAAAGAAGCGGTCGACATTGCCTATGACGTTCATGCGCGTCTCAATCCGGGACGCGTATTTCCAGAGCCGACAAAGGGAACGTCACTCGCAGGGCCGCTTGAGATCAACCTCCTGCGTGCAGACTATTCCGTCGACACGGAGGAGGGGGAGGAAGAACGAAAAGCTTTTGAAATCGAGGCACATTTTATTGCACGCCGCATTCAGGAACTCAAATCCAAGGGGTATGTTCTACACAACGGGGATGCCGTCCAAAACAAGGATATTGTCATTCTCCTGCGTGGTGCAAAGGAGCGTGCGGGGATTCTGCTCGATGCCCTCCGAAAAGAGAACATTCCCGCGTATGCGGACGATACTGCCGGCTATTTCGAGGCGAGCGAGATTCGCATGATGCTCTCACTGCTTGCCGTATTGGACAATGCCCGTCAGGATACACCGCTCGCCGCCGTACTCGTATCACCCATGATTGGCATGACGATGGAGGACATGGCGGCACTGCGCATACACACAAAGCAGGGCGGTATCTATGATATCCTGACAGGTGCGACGGGGGACGGGCTTTCAGACGATCTCACAACAAAGGCGGCAAATGCACTCGAACGCATCCGACGTTGGCGACGCTGCGCCCTCGTTCAGAGTGTTCCCGAACTGCTCCGCCTGCTCTATCGTGAAACGGGCTACTACGACTATGTTGGAGGACTCCCCGGCGGCATCCTGCGGCAGGCAAATCTGCGTATGCTCATCGATCGTGCTGCCGATTTCGAACGGACAAACGAGCGCGGACTATTTCGCTTTCTGCGTTACATCGACGCACTGAAGCGGCGCAGCACAGATCTCTCGGTTGCGCGTACCCTCGGTGAGAGCGAGGATGTCGTGCGCATCATGACGATCCACCGCAGCAAGGGGCTGGAGTTTCCCATCGTCTTTCTTGCGAACATCTCAGGTGCATTCAATACGCAGGATACAAGGGGCGATTTGCTCTACCATGCACACGAGGGCATCGGTCTGCGTGTCTACGAGAACAGCATAGCCGGACGACAGAAATACGATACCATGGCGCGAAGGAAGATCAAAGCCGTTATCCAGCGTGAGACGATGGCGGAGGAGATGCGCATCCTCTACGTCGCCATGACACGCGCACAGGAAAAGCTCATCCTGACGGGTACGCTCAACATTACGCGTACGGGCAAGGACGCATTGGAGCAACTGCGCGAGAACTGTCTCAAATACGCGCAGACAGAAGACACTGTGTTTCCAAAGGAGGCTATTCTTGGCGCGAAATGCTATCTCGACTGGATTGCACTTGCCCTGATGCGCCATCCCGACGGAGCTGCAATCTTCGACGATGCGGACGAGATTGCTCTCCGCCCGCCAACCAATGAAAAGGCACGTTTTGATCTGCGTCTCTCGCATGAGGATGTGCACGTTCCGCAGGATCTGTCAGAGGAAAAGGAAGACAGCGTTCTTTCTGCCGTCCGCGCCGATGAAGTGCTCCCGGCGGGCAAGGATGCCGACCGTGTTGCAGATGTGCTGAACTGGAAATATGATCTGCGCGGAACAGCGCAGATCCACGCAAAGACCAGTGTCACAGAGCTTAAGCGTCAGCAGGCAGCCGAGGAGGAGCCAATCGCTCCATTCCTGCCGGCTGTTGGGGATTCGGCAGATACACAGCAGGAATGGGAAGTGCCGCGCTTCCTGCGCTCATCGGAACGAGAGCATCTAACGCCGATGGAGCGCGGCACGGCGATGCACACCGTCATGCAGCAACTCGACCTGTCGGATATCGCAAACATCTCCGCCATCGAGCGTCAGCTCAACCGACTTGTCGAAAAGGGGATTCTTTCGGAGGCGGAGCGAGGCATCATCGATGTCGGGAACGTATGGACATTTATCTCGTCAAAACTCGGACGACGTATGCGTGCGGCAAGGGCGGTCTATCGCGAACTCCCCTTTGGCCGACTTCTTCCTGCACATCGTTACTATGCAGAAGCAACAGATGAAGACGATCAGATTTTTTTGCAGGGCATCATCGACGTTCTCTTTGAGGAGGAAAACGGTGACTACATCCTGCTCGACTACAAGACCGACCGTAAAATCTCCGCCGCAACAGCACGGGAGCGCTATCAGTTCCAGATTGATCTTTACTGCGACGCCGTGGAGACTATCCTTGGCAAGGAGGTCAAAGAGCGTTACCTATTCCTGCTTGATACGGGCAGAGAGGTGATGCTGTAACAGAACATGTGCGGTAGAGAACATGTCAGCGCAGGAGGAAAAGCAAGCAGGAATATATCTCTTCTTCACGAATTAGTAAGTCTTGAAAGGAAGTGAATCAAATGGCAGATTGTATTTTTTGCAAGATTGCTCATGGGGAGATTCCCTCGACAAAGGTCTATGAGGACGACACCGTGCTCGCATTTCGTGATCTCGATCCGCAGGCTCCGGAGCACGTTCTCATCATCCCAAAGAAGCATCTTTCGAGTGTACTGGACTTTGGCGCAGAGGATCGGGAGCTGGCAGCACATATACTGACCGATGTTGTTCCTGCACTTGCGCGTACGTTGGGGATTGACGCGGGCGGTTTTCGTCTCGTGACGAACACGGGAGCAGATGGCGGACAGACGGTCGGACATCTGCATTTCCATCTGCTTGGCGGACGTTCGCTCACATGGCCGCCGGGCTGACAAAAGCATCATATTCCAATTAGGGCAGTGTTATGTCACGTTATATTGTGATAAATACTGCCTTTTTTGTTTAAGTTCCCTCACAAGCAAACGATATAATTTATATAAGATAGAATAGTTTGTCAATATAGATAGGAGGTGTCAGCGATGGTAGAACGTGTTGAGCGGGTCATGCGAATCAAGCGCCTCAGGTTCAACAACGACGAGTTGTTCGAGCGGAGAAAAGGCTTTGAAGAGCAGGAGCAGGGAGAATCGTTTGCTTCTATTTTTGAAGATGAAATAGAGAAGAAGAAAAAACGTCAATCGGACAATGATTCCTCAAACAGCGCGTATCAGCTTGATGTCGGTCGTCCTACGCAGTCCCTTTTTTATCAGGGAAAAGCTGATATTTCAGTGGTGAAGGGAAAGCTGCCCCATGCCGGATGATGTGCATGGAATGCGGCTGGCTCTCGTGGAGGCAGAACGTGCCTATGCACTTGGTGAGGTTCCCATCGGTGCTGTCATATTGGATGAGACGGGAACCGTCATTGCCAGTGGATATAATCTGCGTGAAACACAGCATGACGCAACAGCACATGCCGAGCTGCTCGCCATCCAACGTGCCTGTCAGCATCTCGGCTGCTGGCGTCTCACAGGTATGACGCTCTATGTAACCATCGAACCATGTCCGATGTGTGCCGGTGCCATCGTCATGAGCCGCATCAGCCGCGTGGTCTATGGAAGTACGGATACAAAGGCGGGAGCCTGCGAATCCCTCTTTAACATTACGGAATGCCCTGCGCTGAACCATCAGCCCGAAATGCGTTCCGGGGTCTTGGCAGAGGAGTGCTCCGAGATCATCAAGCGTTTTTTTCGCGCACGGCGAAAAACTAAAGACACGCCATCGTAGGCAAACCGTTCCTCACTTGCTTGCACGATAAAAGCCGTCCACAGCGTTTTGCCGTGGACGGCTTTTACATGGGAAAAGTTACTTGAGTGCTTCCTGCAAGGTCTTCATATTATTTTTCATTGTGTCGATATAGGCATTCTTCGCCGCAGGGGTTGCCTCACCGGTCACAACGGGATCGAGTGTATAGATCTTCGCCCCCGTCTCGCGTGCAATGGTCTCAGCAGCAGCAGGGGAGTACTGCGGCTCCGTAAAGAGAACCTTTGTGGGGAGGGCATTGACCTGTTCGATGGTCTCCTGCAGCTCCGTCGGGGTCGGCTCTGTGCCGGGCTCACGTTCCACAACACCGATGATGTTCAGATTGAATTCCTTTGCAAAGTAGGGGAATGCCTCGTGGAACGTGACAATGTCCTTGTGCGGAACATTGTCGAGTGCCGCGTGCATTTCACTCTTGAGCGAGGTGAGCTTTTCGATGTATGCGACGGCGTTCTTCTCGTATGCCGGTGCATGCGCGGGATCAGCTTCCTTGAGCTGGTCGGCAATGTTCCGTACCTGGGTAATCGCATCCGTAACACTCAGCCAGACATGGGGATTGTCCCCCTCTTCGTCATCGTGAATGAGTTCGATGCCGCGCGACGCATCGATGACCTTCAGCTTCTTCTGCTGCTCGGTCACCTTGTCCATGAAGTCCTCCATACCTGCCCCATTGATGACAAAAGCATCCGCCTTTTCGAGCGTCTTCATATCCTCCGTCATGAGCTGATAGTCATGCAGGCAGCCCGTTTGCGGCTTCGTCATATTAGATACTTCGACGCCGTCCACGCCATCTGTAATATTAATGGTTGCAACATACATGGGATAGAACGAGGTGACAATGCGGAACGGCTCTGCCGTTTTCTTTTCTGCGGGCTTGTCCGTGCCGCCACAGCCAACAAGGGCAACGGAAATGACAAGGAGCAGGAGAGATAGAATCTTCGTTGTACTACGCATGGGTAACAGATCTCCTTAAAGCAGTTGAACCTTATGTGAATTTGGTGAAATTTCACGAGTAGAATAATACCGCACGTTGAGAGGTAATGTCAATATAAAATATAAAAAATTTTTATTGTTGCATACTATGTATAAATAGATGTTCAAACGAACAGTTGATGATATCCTCAACTGTTTTGTGAAAATTTCATAACACGATTGACACGGATTATCCCTATGGGGTATAATGTCCTTGCATCATTTATTGGTGCAACATTACTCCGCGCGTGGAGGGAGGGGAAATGCATGGCAAATGAAATCAAGGTCGGCAAAAATGAGTCGATCGATAGTGCTCTCCGCCGCTTTAAGCGTATGTCACAGAAGGCCGGCACTCTTGCCGAAGTTCGTAAGCGTGAACATTACGAGAAACCGAGCGTTCGCCGCAAAAAGAAGTCTGAGGCAGCGCGTAAACGCAAATACAGGGGCTGATTGCAAAGAGACATCCGTGGACGCTGTGCCACGGATGTTTTTCTATTTTACGTTTTTACGAAAGGATGGACAACGATGTCATTGATGGAAAAACTAACTGCAGATATGAAGGAAGCCATGAAGCAGGGCGAGAAGGAGCGACTTTCGGTCATCCGTCTCGTGCGCGGTGTCGTGCGTCAGGCTGAGATCGACGGGAAGAAGACGCTGAGCGACGACGAGATCATCGGTGTGATCACGAAGGAAGTAAAGATGCGCCGTGACTCCATTGAGGAGTTTGAACGCGGCGGGCGCAGTGATTTGGTAGAGAAGACGCAGGCAGAGATTGCGATTCTGATGCCGTATCTTCCCGCACAGCTCAGTCCCAATGAAGTGCGGCAACTTGTCGAAACTGCCGTTGCCGAGGTCAGCGCAACGACGGCAAAGGATATGGGCAAGGTCATGGGTGTTCTCATGCCGCGCGTCAAGGGTCGTGCCGACGGAAAACTCGTGAATGAAATTGTCCGCTCTCTTCTGAAATAAACGTTCTGATATCGTAAACTCCCCGTACATTCCTTTTGACAAAAGTGCGGGGATTTTCGTATAATTGGAACGAAAGTAAAATATCAAAGGAGCGGATGATATGGCGGAGAAGGACAAGAAGGACAGCAAACGCGACAAGCCCATGACGCGCGAAGAGGCATTGGAAAATGCACTCAAGCAGATTGAGAAAAATCATGGCAAGGGCGCGATCATGCGTCTTGGCGAAGCCAAGGCAAATATGAATATCGAGGTGATCTCGACCGGCATCCTGCCGCTCGACATTGCCCTTGGCGTTGGAGGCATCCCGCGCGGCAGAATTATTGAGGTTTACGGCCCCGAATCCTCCGGTAAGACAACCGTTACCCTCCACATGATTGCGGAGGCACAAAAGGCAGGAGGACTTGCCGCATTTATCGATGCAGAGCACGCGCTCGATCCGGAGTATGCGCGCAAACTGGGAGTCAACACCGAGGATCTCCTCATTTCCCAGCCGGATACGGGCGAGCAGGCACTTGAGATCGTGGATGCGCTTGTACACAGCGGTGCCATCGACATCATCGTGGTAGACTCCGTCGCGGCACTCGTTCCAAAGTCTGAGATTGAGGGCGACATGGGATCGTCCGTCGTCGGTCTCCAGGCACGTCTGATGAGCCAGGCGATGCGCAAACTCACGGGCATCATCAGTAAGACCCGTACCGTTGCCGTCTTCATCAACCAGCTGCGCGAAAAGATCGGCGTCACCTACGGCAATCCGGAAACGACAACAGGCGGCCGCGCACTGAAATTCTACGCCTCCGTGCGTATTGACGTGCGCCGTGCAGACTCCATCAAGCAAGGAACAGAGTCCCTCGGCAACCGTACGCGTGCGAAGATTGTCAAGAACAAGGTCGCACCGCCCTTTAAGACGGCAGAGTTTGACATCATCTATGGCGAGGGTGTCTCGCGTCTTGGCAGCATCATCGACATGGCGGTCGATCTGGATCTCATAAACAAGAGCGGCGCATGGTATTCCTATGAAGGAACGCGTCTCGGTCAGGGCAAGGAAAATGCAAAGGCGACCTTGGAGGAAAAACCGGAACTCATTGCCGAGATTGAAGAAAAGATCCGTACCAAACTCCTCGTCGAAGGTGTAACCCCGAAAAAGAAGGGCGGATCAAAAAAATCCTCCGCCGATACAGATCAAGAAACATCGGATCTTCCGGAGGAAGAAGCGATGTCGGAGACGGATGAATGAGCGATGCTCACGATGCGGGAGTGAAGCGTTCCCGAAAGTCCGCAGATAAAACGGCTCTGATGACGGCAGTTGACTATCTTGCACGGCAGGCACACAGCGAACAGAAGCTGCGTGAAAAACTCACGCGCAAGGGCTTTCCCGAAGAGGAGATCGAGGCCGCCATCGCGCGTCTCATCGAGCGTCACTATCTTGACGATACGGATCTCTGCACCCAGCAGTTCATGTATCTCTACAACGAAAGTCGGAATTCCGTTCGTCAGATCTGTGCGAAGCTCATGCAGCGAGGCTTCGATCACGACCTTGTATGGAGCGTTGTCCCCGAGGATACCTACGAACGGGAAACAGCAACCGCCGAACGCGTGCTTGCAATGAAGTTCAAGCCAACGGACAAGTATCAAAAGATGATGGCAAATCTCTATCAGAAGGGGTTTTCCGTCGATGTATCACACGCAGCCGTGCGAAATTTTACGGAAGATGCAGAAGATTAGAGAGAAAGGGACATCCATGATGAACAGACCCGAGACCTCGGAAATGATTCTGGTGCTGGATTTTGGTGGACAGTACAACCAGCTCATTGCGCGCCGTGTGCGGGAGAATCACGTTTACTGTGAAGTACATCCACATACATTGTCCATAGATCGCATTCGAGAACTTGCACCGCGCGGCATTATTCTGACAGGCGGTCCGAACAGCGTCTATGGAGCGGAAGCCATAACGGCACCAAAAGAACTCTTTGCACTTGGGATTCCCATACTCGGCATCTGCTACGGTGCCCAGCTGATGGCACATCTCTGCGGCGGGCGCGTTGAAACGGCTCCCACGAGCGAATACGGGCGGACAGAAGTCGACATCACGAACAAAGCGTCCCGTCTGTTTGACGGGATTCCATCCAAAAACATTTGCTGGATGAGCCACACGGACTATATCAGCGAGCTCCCTGCAGGCTTCCATACAACGGCAAGCACCCCCGTCTGTCCGATTGCTGCGATGGAGAATCCGAGTCAAGGGCTTTATTCTGTGCAGTTCCATCCCGAGGTCATGCACACGGAGCACGGGACTGAGATTCTGAGAAACTTTGTCTATCACGTCTGCAAATGCACGGGCACATGGCGCATGGATTCCTTCGTTCAGAAGACCATCGAAGAGCTGCGCACAAAGATCGGCACAGGACGTGCGCTCTGTGCGCTCTCGGGCGGTGTAGACTCCTCCGTTGCAGCAGTTCTGCTCTCCAAGGCAATTGGTAGCCAGCTCACCTGCGTCTTTGTCGATCATGGTCTCCTGCGAAAGAACGAAGGGGATGAGGTCGAAGCCGTTTTCGGAACATCCGGCATCTACGATGTCAACTTCATCCGCATCAATGCACGTGACCGCTTCTATGCAAAGCTCAAGGGAGTAACCGAGCCGGAGGCAAAGCGCAAGATCATCGGTGAGGAATTTATTCGCGTATTCGAAGAGGCGGCACATGAGATCGGTGCGGTGGACTTCCTCGTGCAGGGAACGATCTACCCTGATGTCATTGAGAGCGGACTTGGTAAATCCGCAGTCATCAAATCGCATCACAACGTCGGCGGGCTTCCCGATCACGTCGACTTCAAGGAGATTGTTGAACCGCTCCGTTTGCTCTTCAAAGATGAGGTGCGTGCAGCCGGACGTGAGCTCGGCATTCCGGATCATCTCGTCGACCGCCAGCCGTTCCCGGGACCTGGTCTTGGCATCCGCATCATTGGCGAGGTGACGGAAGAGAAGGTTCAGATCGTGCAGGACGCGGATGCCATCTACCGCGAGGAGATTGCAAAGGCAGACATTCAGAAGAACCTTGGACAGTATTTTGCCGCGCTTACCAATATGCGCTCCGTCGGCGTCATGGGCGATGGACGCACCTATGACTATGCTGTTGTGCTGCGTGCCGTCGAGACCAGCGACTTCATGACGGCAGAGGCGGCGCAGCTTCCGTGGGAACTCCTGTCAAAGGTGACCACGCGCATTGTCAACGAGGTACACGGCGTCAACCGTGTCCTCTATGACTGCACAGGAAAACCTCCTGCAACCATCGAACTGGAATAACGAAAAATAGCGCAGAGATCCTTATATATCAAGGTTCTCTGCGCTTATTTATTTTCTGTGACCCCCGATTGACCCCTTTTGTTGCAGAATCACTTTCGATGGTGTCAATGATCATATCGCGCTCCTGCGGATACAGATGAGCGTAGGTTTGTAGTGTAGTCTCGATTTTTTCATGACCGAGGCGTTGTGAAATCGCTATGATCGGTATTCCTCGGTGAATGAGATAGGAGGCATGAGAGTGCCTAAGATCATGAAGGCGAATTTTCTCTATGCCAACCTGTGCAGCTACACGCCTCATTTCATAAGATAATCCATGTTTACCGGTTTCAAATAATCGTGCGTTTGGATTGATTGAATGCTGCGCTTGGATAAACTGCTGGACTTCATCGACAAGAAATGCAGGGATGCTGACATCACGGCGGCTCTTTGGTGTCTTAGGCGGGCCGATTATAGTCTTGTTATCTAGCCGTGCGTAGCTTTTGGTTATGTGTATCAAATTTTTGTCAAAATCAAAGTCCTCCAAGGTCAGTGCCAAAAACTCTCCAACACGCATCCCTGTCCAGAAAAGGATTAAAAAAGAAATTCTGTATAGTGGAGTAGTGGTGTGATTGATAAATTTTTGAAAATCATCAACCGTCCAGAATCTCATTGCATCGGCATGACTCTTTCCGATCATCCCTGCTCGTTTTGCGGGGTTAGTTGGTAGACCATAATAATTTACGGCAAAGTTGAAGATGGCTGCAACTTGGTTGTTGATAGTACGGAGGTATGTCTCTTGATAATCGCCTTTGACAAGTTCGTTTTGCCACTGCCGTATTTTTGCAGGAGTAATCTGGTCGCAAGGCAAATTTGCGAAGAACGGCAACACCTTTGAGGTGAACATATATTCTTTGCTTCGATATGTTGTAGGTCTTATGCGTGGTTTTATGTCCTCCATGTATAGATCATATAACGCTTTGAAGAACATAGAATGTGAACCTTGTTTCTGCCGATGAAAATCCTGCTCAAACAGCTGTGCATCTTTTTTTTTGGCAAAGCCTCGGCGTGTGGTCTCTTTCTTTTCACCTGTCCAATCGGTATATTTGATCTTTACGTACCATGTTCCGCGCTTTCTATCTTTATGGACGGACAAGAGATCATCCCTTTCACGGATTTGAATTCTATGCTATACTTTCCTCTGCCACGACCCTCATCAAGCCAATCCGGCAAGGGGGGAGGTTGTAGTAATGACATTGATCGACTTTTTGGTTTCCCTGCATATCAGTGTCCTTGGTAGTATCCTCGGAACACTGATATGCAGATGCTGGCGCGGTGGTAACCAGCCGCAATGTGGCACCGGCATGATGGCGTCTCATCAGCGCACAGAAAAGCCCCTTCGGGTCATCACTCCCGTTGGGGCTTTTCTGTTGGTTGATGAATGACATCAATCGATTTTCTGCTTATTTTAGTACGGGGGAATAAAATAAGCAAATTATTTCAAAAGTCCCCAAAGCCCCCAAATCCTATTTCCTGAAAAGCCTTCTCTTTCCCTATTATGATATACTCTTCCTGTCGCCAACCTCCGAATCTGGCACGGATAGGGGGTGTTGTCATATGCTGGATCCCCCATTCTTGAGTGCGGTTGTTGCTGGTGTAGTAGCGTGTGCGATTTGGTACTACATTCAGAAGTAGTTGGAAAGGTAGTTCTTGGCAACTTTCAGCCCATGATTATGAAAATAATCTACTGAAAAATCCTTTTTTCCTCTTCGTTTCCAATTCAAAAAGCTCTTTGAGATGATTCAGTTCGCTTTTCAGATGAGCGTTCTCCTCAAGTAGTTCGGTGTAGCTTGGTTTTTTTGTGCCCCCAATTTGATTGAGGGAGTTTTCCTTTTTGTTGATGGAGTTGCATTTTATACGGATCAGGTCATCTGCCAATTTTGACGGCGTAATCGAAGCAAGATCAGCGTAGTCATTACATGCCAGTTCATCCGTAGAATGACCCACACCGATTGCAATCGGGTGGCGAGCTTCGTAGATCGTTTGAATCAGCTTGGGATGATTGAAGTCTAAAAAATCATAGATACTGCCACCGCCGCGGACGATGCAGATGCAGTCCAAATCCTTTTGATCCAGCTCTTGAATGCGCTGACTCATGCTCTCAGCAGTCATCACATCGGACAAAAGTTTTACTTCGAACTTTTCTCCGATAAGTGTTATGAAGTCGTTGTATCCGGCGCTTTCTTTCGGTGCAATCACACCAATACAACCGAATCGGGTTTCAATTTTCTGTTTCTGCAGTCCGCTTCTTGAAGGATAATCTTTTTTCCATTGGGTGAGCGTTCTCTTAAATGCAGTAGGTTCATCGAGCGGACGGATGTCAGATGCCTTGACCTGAAGTTTATCTTTGTAAACACCGAGTGTTCCTGTCACCTTGACTCGAGTATCAAAGGAGGGAATATACAATTTCTGATCTGCATACACATAGATACGCTGCTTTGCGGTTGGATCGTTTGTTAAATCGAAATTCGTATAGACGTTATTTTCACTGGAAAAGACTCTGCAAACATCACCGACGACAACAACCAATAATGAGGCGAGCGCGGAAGACACGATTTTTTGATACTGAAGCAGTACATCATCTGTACTTAGTGGAGTTTCCAAGGATTGATACATTTTAGGATCAATCCATTTTTGAAAGAGATGGTAGTCTATCCCGTCTGGAATATACCAGCTTTTTGATTCCTTGTCCCATCGGGCATGCAGCGCCTTTACAAGCTCTTTTTCTTCATAGGGGACATTCAGCATAATCTTCATGATGAATCCTTTCGAGGCTTATTTCCTAAAAAGCTTTATGTAAATCCGGAGGGCGCGGGATAAAAAGGAATTATTTTTTTCCCGCTGCAGCCCCCGCAGCAGTTTCCTTTTTATGTTTCAGATAGTTGATAAACTGCCGTACTTCGCTTGCCATCTCCGGGGTAATGTCCTCTATGTCACGCAAGACTTCTTCCTGATAGGAAGGAGTCTTTTCTTGTGTGGGCGGTGATGGCATATCTGTTAGACAGAGCAGGTAATCAGTAGAGACATTAAAGAATTCAGCTATCTTTATCAGTGTTGTAGAATCAATATCTCGCTGTCCTGTCTCCCATTGTGAAATGGTATTTTGCGCGACATTTAATAACTTACTAAATTGCTTTTGGCTCATATTTCTTTTTTTGCGTAATTCAGCTATTCGATTCATGGAATCCCCCTAGTTCTCCATATTATCTCAAATAGCGATTTATTTTTGAATACTATATCTCAAATTGAGTTGACTTTTTAAGACATATTATATATAATCTCAATACGAGATAAAGAAGGGAGGATAATGAGATTGCTTAAAAAAATGAGAATGGAAGCTTTGTATTCTCAGAAGGCATTTGCACAAGTTATAGGAATTTCGCAGAATCATTATTCTAATATCGAAAATGGAGTCCGTCGCCCATCTCCTGAAGTAGCCAAGCGTATCGCAGATGTTTTGGGCTTCGGGAGCGAGTGGTACAGGCTGCTCGAGATCGGTGAAACGGCAAACAAAAAGCCCGCAAGCGCGGGCTGAGAGGGTGAGGAGCATGAAGTACAAAAAAGCCGCAAGCAATTTTATACGACCGGATGAAGTTGCAGAGATTTGCGCGGTCTCCATGTCCAAGGCGTATAAAATCATTGCTGAACTCAATGCGGAGCTGCGGAAATGCGGGAAATTTACGATTCGCGGAAAAACAAATCGACGTTTTTTTGAGGAACAATATCTTGAAGTTTGATGAGCGAGGAGGGGATTTCCGTGCTCCAATGGAAAACGCATGATGTCAAGTTTGCTGGAGAATGTCGTACATGCCTTGCACGGCTTGATTACGGAAAAAAATGGATTGTCAGCGACGTGAATATGACGACACGGACATTTCGAGATTTTATACGTAGACTTGCACAATATGCTAGTGCACAGAGTATTGAGGTTAAATATATGTATGATGGAGAACAACAGACTGAGCAGGACACTGTGCTGCTACGCCTCGAGAATTACCGAGAACAGAGAAACGGCTATGACTTCCAGCGTGTATTGAAAGCCTATGGAACCCCTATCAACAGTTTTTGGAACACTGCTCATTCGTAATGTTTTCAAAGAAATGGGGCTGTTGCACGAAACCAACGTGCAGCAGCCTCAATTTTGTGCAAAAAACACA
>NZ_DBHIVL010000018.1:0-35835 GCF_057271695.1 Centipeda sp. (in: firmicutes) | reverse complement strand
TTACTTTATCTAAAATCCTTGCGAAGAAGTTGTCAACTTTATTTATACAACATCAACTTTGCATTTTTCTATGTTGCACAATATTCACACTCAATTTCTTGATAACGTATTATGATCCACCAAAGGCACATCAGGAAGTGACAGTGCAAAAGAGCGAGGAGGAACTTTTGCGGGAGAAAATTGACGAAAGTCTCATACAGACCATCTATATACCTCAGCCGGAAGATCATAATAATACGCCATTTTTTGCTAAGATCGAAAACACATCGAATCAGCGCTTTAAAGGAAGTATTAGAACGACAGATAGTTTAATTGTTGAGGGGCTAAGAAACGGTTGGATTGATCTGGATTTAGAGCCACGTGAATCCAAAATACTCCCTGGAAATTCACTGCCTCCTGCGAATGGAAAGGTGGAGATCGTTATCAAGGGACGTTTTCTCGATAAGCGTTACGAGAAGGATGCTAGCCTCGACTACCATATTGAATCTTCTCACTTTATGGGGGATGGAAAGCTAACGCACTACGAAATGTTTGTATATGTGCCACCTAACACGCCCGATGAAACTTACATTCGAATCGCACGAGAAGTCAAACACAACTATGCCAACAGTTTTGCAATGACGACTGTTCGTTTCTGCGATCGGAGGATATTCCCCGAACTCAACGATACAAAGATACTGTTTTCACACAACAATATTTTAAAGAAGAGCCGCATTATGTTCTACACCACCGATGAAACGAATATGAGGCTTTTACCCGATGGTGCTTCGGAGCGCAAGATTATCAATATTGGTGAGTGAAATTGGAGTAGCACGAATCTAAGAGCGAAGCTTGGGGGA
The DNA here is from genome assembly GCF_057271695.1 of Centipeda sp. (in: firmicutes). Taxonomy (NCBI): domain Bacteria; kingdom Bacillati; phylum Bacillota; class Negativicutes; order Selenomonadales; family Selenomonadaceae; genus Centipeda; species Centipeda sp. (in: firmicutes). Next base: position 34,996 of record NZ_DBHIVL010000018.1, on the reverse strand, counting down.
ACGCTTCTACCTGTCTGTGGATGAGCTTTCTGGTGTATGTATTGCAGAAGCGTTGCGACTTCTTGTGTCGCTCTTTGCCAAGAAGCTTCAAGAGTAGTCGATGTTCAATGAGTGGGGAGATACAGGAGCAGTTGGAGGTTTCCCTGCCCGAACTATTGTTCTTACTGTCACAAAAACTGCAAAAATGTGCATAACGGTTGTATTTTTCAGTCACAAAGCTATGTTTTTCAAATCTTGGCGATGTGCGAAGTTTGAGTTAAGTACCAACAAAAATATTGTAGGTTGTAAAATTAAGTTGCACAGAAAAAATTCCATTAGTTAATTTCTTTCTCTGTGCAACTTATTCTTGCAATCCACCGGATAAAATTATTCTTGATGCCGAGTTCCCATCGGTGCAAGCTTTTTCTGATGGAACGTTGGACGTATCTGGCTGGATGCGTGATGACTTCAACATTGACCTCTTTTTCAAGAAACTGCGTGTACAAATTCTTTATCTTGGAAAACAAGATTATCTCCGCATGAAACTCAGGAGGTTAATGGCAAGATATGGTTATCAACGACGGTCGAAAGATTTTGTACGTTTCCTAAAAATTCTGCTCGTTTTTTACCATATTCAAACTGCACTTCGCGGAAATGATATTTGTGATGTAGAGACAATGGGCAGTCTCGATGATATGCTTACATTTCGCGTGGTGTAAAGATAGGAGCGTTGTAGTAAAGATTGAAGAATGTCCCTAGAACCTCACACAACAGAGATTCCATTCGTCACCTCTGACGTTTGGAATCTCTTTTTCTTTTGCAAAGAATCATTAGCCATCTTCCCCTTTCTTGTGTTATAATTTTCTTATATTTGAAACGTAGGAGGGAAGGCCGTTGTTTGCAAAGACCTATGGTGCGACGACCCTCGGGATAGATGGACGGATTATCGACGTTGAGGTGGATGTGTCGCCCGGGCTGCCGGGCTTTGAGCTGGTGGGGCTTCCCGATACGTCGGTGAAGGAGTCGAAGGAGCGCGTGCGCACTGCGATTCGTAACTCCGGTATGCAGCTGCGACAGGAGCGTGTGACGGTCAATCTTGCACCCGCCGATGTGCGAAAGGACAGTTCGGGGCTTGATCTGCCAATTGCGGTTGGTCTCCTTGCATCCTACGGTATGGTTCCCGAGGCGGCAGTGCAGAGTGCGCTTTTCTCGGCAGAGCTTTCCCTTGATGGGAACTGCCGTCCGATCAGCGGCATTCTCCCGATGGCGATTACGGCGCGAGAACATGGGGTGACGGAGTTTTACGTTGCACCGTCGAATGCAGACGAGGCACTCCTGATTGACGGGCTGAAGGTCTATGCGGTCGAGAATCTGGCACAGCTTGTGCGTCATTTGACTGGCACAGAGGTGCTGACTCCTGCCATACCGAATCATATCGAAACACAAAAAGATGCTGCCTTCACCGATGACTTTGCGGATGTGCAGGGACAGTATCAGGCGAAACGTGCGCTTGAGATTGCGGCGGCAGGAGGGCACAATGTCCTCATGGTTGGCGTTCCCGGCTCGGGCAAGACGATGCTGGCGCGTCGGATGCCTTCGATTCTGCCGGAGCTGACGAAGGAAGAAGCCATTGAGATCACGAAGATTTATAGCATCTCGGGACTGCTCGGCAAGGACACGGGACTTGTGACGACGCGCCCCTTCCGCAGTCCGCATCATACCTCCTCCACAGTGGCGATGATCGGCGGTGGGAGCATCCCGCGTCCGGGCGAGGTGACACTCGCACATCACGGCGTGCTCTTTCTCGACGAGCTGCCGGAGTTCAGCAAGAAGACGCTTGAGGTCCTGCGTGAGCCGATCGAGGATCGCCAGATTACGGTGTCGCGTGCGAATGCGACGCTGACCTTTCCCTCTAGTATCATTTTGGTAGCCGCGATGAATCCATGTCCTTGTGGATTCAGTGGCGACAAAGATCATATATGTGAATGTTCTGCGGGGGAGATCAAACGATATACGCGTAAGTTGTCGGGACCGCTGCTCGATCGCATTGATCTTCATATTCGTGTGTCACGCGTGGCATATTCGGATCTTCACACCACACGTAGGGCTGAGCCCTCCAAATCAATTCGTCAGCGTGTTGTGGCAGCTCGCATCATTCAGCGTGAGCGATTGCAGAGACACAACCTCTTTTGTAATGCACAGATGAATCACAGCATGCTAAAGAAATATTGTCGGCTTGCGCAGGAGGCTGAGGGTTTGCTTGAGGCGGCATTTCACCGCATCAACCTATCGGCGCGTTCTCATGACCGCATCATCAAGGTAGCACGGACGATTGCCGATCTCGGGCAAAGTCCCGTCATCACGGCGGCGCATATTGCTGAGGCGATACAACTGCGCTCGGATGTTGGATTGAATATCGAGTGATGTTACAGATGGAGTGTATATAATGGATGCGCAAACGAAATATGTAAAACTCGAAATCTTTATCCCTGAAACACATTTTTCGCAGCTTCGGAATGCACTGCGGGCAGTGGGAGCGGGGCAGAGCGGAAACTATGACAGCTGTCTCGCCTATTCGCGTGTCATCGGTTCGTGGCGTCCACTTGAGGGGGCTTCGCCGTACGAGGGGACAATTGGGGAGCTTTGTGAGGCATCCGAGCTCAAGGTGGAGGTTCGTGTGGAGCTGAGTCGTCTGGAGAAAACCATGGCGGCAATTCGCGCCGTACATCCATACGAGACACCAGTCATTTTCACGATTCCGCTCTTGGATGAAAACGAGGTATAGGGACTGCAAGCTCTTTACAGATTGTGATATAATAGGAAAGTCTATGTTTCCAGAGTCGCGATCATTGTGAAATGGAGGAGCAACGCTTGGCTGAGAAAATTCGACTGGAACTGCTCTCTTTTCTGCAGCCAAATGCTGCTTTGCTGCGTGTGCTGGTCGTAGAGAGTCTGAGCTATCTGCCGGAGTTGCGCAGAATGTTTCCGCGGGCGGAGCTCTATGCTGTTACAGCAGATATGGATGCGATGGAGATGGATGTTCCTGCGGGCGTTCATTGGCAGATTCTCGATTATCTGAGCGTTCCACTTCCATATACGCACGGATATTTTGACTATATCATATCTGACCTTACGCTGGAGAAGGCGGACAATCCGCAGGATATTGCTGCAGGATTTTCGATGTTTCTCAAGGAGACAGGAACATTTTTGACGAGCTTTCGCAACATACGCCACTGGTCTGTACTGAAAAATTTAATGGAGGGACATTATTATAATATTGTGTCTCGCCTCTATACGAGAGCTGAATTTGAGAATCTTCTTTACGCGTCCTTTTACAAAAGCATCCGTGTGCAGCAACAGAAACGGGAGGCTCCGACGGGGCTGATTGAGTGCCTTGTCACTGCCGGTTTTGAGAATGAGCTTGATGATCTCGAGACAGAGTTTTATTTTGTGCGTGCGGATCGCTCCATGCCGGAGTTGTCGCTCCTCAAATCGATGTATACGAAGGCTGCGCGCGAGCAGATGGTGCGCTTGATTCACCGAATTGAGTACGACGTAGAGCGAGTGTCTTCGGTACAGTCCTTGTGGGAGTTGCTGGATCGTCTTTCTATATTCCCTGCCTATGCAGCTTCTTTTGTCCGTGAGACTGTTGTTCATACAGAAGTGTTCTATCGTCGTTTGTCAATGAACTATGATGGGCGAGATGCATTTATTTATGAGATGTTGGGTGTAAGTGCGATGGAGTGTGTCGATCCTGTGGATCGGGAGTTGTATTACAGCTTGCAGAGAGAATTTGCACATGGGAAAAAATAGAGAAATGATGGATATGGATCAGAATAAAGTAGCATTTATCTCCTGCGTCAACGATGAAGATATGTACAGTGAGTGCCTTTTGTACTTGAAATCGCTGTATATCCCAGATGGCATGTCGATCGAATACATTCCTGTACGCAACGCTGCTTCCATGTGTGCGGGTTACAACGAAGGGGCGCGTGCCTCTGACGCAAAATACAAAATCTATCTGCATCAGGATGTGCTTGTCGTCAATAAGGATATTATTGCCGATCTGCTTTCGATCTTTGAAGATCCGACGATCGGTCTTGTCGGCATGATTGGCTGCCGCAGTCTCCCGCGTTCCGGTGTCTGGTGGGATGGTCTGCGTACCTATGGGCGCGTCCTGCATCACTGCGAGCCGGAGAGCGTGGTGGACTCGCACTGCATGGAACCGGAGGGCAACTATATCGATGTCGAGGCCGTAGATGGACTCTTCCTCGCGACACAGTATGGTATCCGTTGGCGTGAGGATCTGTTTACGGGGTGGCATCTCTATGACACGTCGATGTGTATGGAGATGAAGCGGCACGAGTTTCGCGTGGTTGTTCCGAATCAGGAAGAAGATTTTTGGTGCATTCACTGTCCGCGTGAGAAGCCGCTTGCGCCGGAATATAAACGGTATCAGAAGATCTTTCTGCATGAGTATGGTGCAGAGCTGCATCCCGAGGTCTAAGCAGAATATGCGTGGAAAGGAGGTTTTTATCTATGCAGGAGCAGCCGCCCAAGGCAGAGCATACGGCGGAGGAAAAGATCAACTGGCTGAGACTCGCGACAAAATTTTCTGCGGATGGTGATCTAAAGGGGATGCGTGCCTGTGCTCAAGAGGTGAACCGTCTCATGGCGGGCGATGTCGATGCGATGGCGGTCAATGCCGAGGTTGCGCTCTACAGTGGACGCATTGACGAGGCAGAGGAGCTTGCGGAGAAGGTGCTGCGTGTTCAGCCGCGGCATCCGCGTGCGCGTATGGTTCAGGCAGGACTGGCCGCGTTGGAGTTCCGTCTGGACGATGAGATCCCTCTGCTTGCCGACCTGATCGAGGAGCTGGCGCATAAGGCAAAGGTGCTGGGGGAGGAGGATCTCTCCTACACGATCTATCATCAGATGCTGAAACGCGCACGCGGGTGGCTCGCCGATGCACTCTATCTCGCGGGAGAGGCAAAGGGGGCTGCGCATGAGCTCCTCATGTCCAGCCGTCTTGCCGATGAAGCAGATGAGGCAGCGGAGCTCTACAGTAAATATCTCTTCATGCGGAACTACCGCCATCTCGGTGCAAAGGATGGCCGTCTCAAGGCGGAACATTATGATCGACTGCTGGATGTGAGCCCTTATGTGCATGGAAATGTTTCCAGATCGGCTCAGAAAAAACTGCGCGTCGGCTACATATCGCCTGACTTTCGTGAGCATTCGGTCTCGTACTTTTTGACACCTTTGCTGCGTCGTTTTGATGGCGAACAGTTTATGGTGTTTTGCTACGCTACGGGGCGCAGTGATGCCGTGACGGAGCGGCTTCGCACGCGACGCGTGACATGGCGCGATCTGCGCGGTCGTCCGCCACGCACGGCGGCACGTCTGATTGCAGAGGACAAAATCGATATACTGGTCGATCTTTCCGGACATTCACAGGACAATGCTCTGCCGATTATGGCTTATCGTCCTGCTCCTGTTCAGATCTCCGGTATCGGGTATACGAATACAACGGGGCTTCATGCCATCGACTATTTCCTTTCGGACGAAATCTGTATTCCGAAGGGGGATCTTCAGGCGGAGGCTGGGTTTTCGGAGCGCATTCTGAGATTGCCGCATTCGCATCTTTGTTATGCCCCCGAGGAAATCCGTGCAATGCCGGAGGCGGGCTATGAGCCGCCCCTGCGTAAAAACGGATATGTTACATTTGGCTCATTCAACAATTTCGCGAAGGTTACGGATGAGGTGCTGCTCCTATGGCGCGGTATCCTTGAATCTGTGCGCGGCTCAAAACTCGTCATCAAGGGAAAGATATGCAGCATTGACTCCGGGATCAATTTTGCAAAAAAACGTCTCTCCATGCTGAATTATAACTTGGCGCGTGTAGAGTTCCGTCCGTATAGCCCGGACTATCTGGAGCAGTATCGGGACATTGACATTGCGCTCGACACTGCGCCATACAACGGCGGGTTGACGACGTGCGAGGCACTCTACATGGGAGTTCCCGTTATTTCGCTACGTGGGCGCACGCACGGGTCTCGTTTTGGTGCGTCCATTCTGGCGAACGCGGGGGTGCGTGAACTCGTTGCCGAAAATGACATCAACTATGTGCGGCGAGCCGTGCAGCTTGCCGAGTCTCCGAAGCTGTTGGAGGCGTATCATATGGGGCTGCGGGCAAATATGAAGCGATCCCCGCTCATGAATGTCGAGAACTATATGGAAGAACTTGAGACGGCATATCAGGAGATTTGGGAAGACTTCTGCAAAAACGCTGCACGTGCGTAATGTATAAGAGAGGAGGAACAGAATGGCCTTTGCCCATCTGCATGTGCATACGGAATACAGTCTGCTGGATGGCGCGAGCCGTGTCAAGGAGCTGATTCGACGCACAAAGGAACTTGGGATGGATTCGGTTGCCATCACCGATCACGGTGTCATGTATGGTGCTGTCCGATTCTATAAGGAGGCAAAGGCGCAGGGGGTTCACCCTGTCATCGGCTGTGAGGTCTATCTGGCACCGGGCATGCGACAGGAACGTGCGGAGGTGGACGGAACCCGATACTATCATCTGATTCTTCTTGCTGAAAACGAAACGGGCTATCGCAATCTGGTTGAGCTAATATCCCTCGCAAATATCGAGGGATATTATTATAAGCCGCGTATTGACAAAGAGCTTCTTCGTCAATACCATGAGGGGATTATCGCACTCTCTGCATGTGTGGCAGGGGAGATTCCACAGGCAATCCTGCGCGGGAACAACGAGCGGGCAGAGGCTCTGGTTGCAGAGTATGTGGAGATCTTTGGGCAGGATAATTTTTTTCTGGAGATTCAGGATCATGGACTGCCCGAGGAAAAGACAGTCAACCGTGCTCTGCGTGAGCTTGCAAAAAAATACGATATCGGACTTGTTGCTACAAATGATGTGCACTATGTTCATGCAGATGACAGCGAATTTCATGACATCCTTCTCTGTGTGCAGACGGGGCGGACGATCAATGATCCCGATCGTATGCGCTTTTCCGGTCCCGACTACTATCTGAAATCAGAGGAGGAGATGGCAGCTCTCTTTGCGGATTACCCCGAGGCACTTGAGAATACGGCGAAGATTGCCGCACGCTGTCAGGTGGACTTCACCTTTGGGGAGCTGCAGCTGCCGTTTTATCCATTACCTGAGCACTTTGAGAGCGACGATGCCTATCTGCGTGCACTCTGCGAGGAGCGTCTTTCCTCACGCTATGCGGATGTTACGGACGAGATTCGTACGCGTCTGGACTATGAGCTGGACGTTATTCACGGCATGGGATATGCCAGCTACTTTTTGATTGTCTGGGACTTTATTGTCTATGCGCGTGGACACAGTGTAGAAGTCGGCCCCGGGCGCGGTTCTGCGGCGGGCAGTATTGTCGCCTATCTGTTGGGGATCACGAATATTGACCCGCTGCGCTATGCGCTCCTCTTTGAGCGATTCCTCAATCCCGAACGCGTATCCATGCCGGATATTGATATCGACTTTGACGATATCAATCGCGGTCGGGTTATTTCGTATGTCAAAGAACGCTATGGTGAGAATCATGTCGCTCAGATTGCCACGTTTGGAACGATGGGGGCAAAGGGCGCAATTCGCGATGTTGGGCGCGTGCTTGAAATGTCGTTCAGCGAAGTATCTGCCATTACCAAGCTTGTTCCTGCGGAACTAAACATCACGTTGGAGCGCGCCCTCAAAGAGTCGTCGGACTTCCGTCGTCTCTATGACGAGGACGAGAGTGTTCGCAGGGTGATCGACCTTGCGCGGAGGATCGAGGGGCTGCCGCGCAATATCTCCATTCATGCGGCAGGCGTTGTGATTGCGAAGGAGCCGCTTGCAAGCCAGGTGCCCGTCTGGGTCTCGGAGGGGACGCTCGTTACGGAGTTCGACAAAGACGATGTGGAGGCACTCGGTCTGCTCAAGATGGACTTTCTGGGGCTGCGTACCCTCACCATTATTGCAGATACAGTGCGTCATGTACGTGCATCGCATGGGATTGAACTGGATGTCGATGCAATTCCTATGGTGGATGAGAAAACATCACAAATGCTGTGTGATGGAGATACAGGAGCTGTCTTTCAGATGGAGTCAGCGGGCATGACGAATCTTGTCAAGGATCTTCAGCCGAAGGGATTTGTGGATTTGATTCCGACCGTTGCCCTTTATCGACCGGGTCCCTTGGGCAGCGGCATGGTGACGGACTTCATCGACGGTCTGCATGGGAAAAAAGAGGTTGTCTATATGCATCCTCTCCTTGAGCCGATCCTAAAGGAGACATTCGGCGTTGTGCTCTATCAGGAGCAGGTCATGCAGATTGTGCAGGTACTTGCGGGGTTCAGTCTCGGACAGGCGGATCTGCTGCGCCGTGCAATGGGGAAAAAGAAACATGACCTCTTGATGGCACAGAAGGAAATCTTTTTACAGGGCTGTGCGAAGAACGGGCTTGAGACATCGCTGGCGAACCATATCTTTGATCTCTTGACGCACTTTGCGGACTATGGTTTCAACAAGTCCCACAGTGCCGCCTACGGTCTGCTTGCGTGGCAGACGGCATATCTCAAGGCACATTATCCCGTGGAGTTTATGGCGGGCGTACTGACGAGCATTATGGACAAGACGGACAAGATCCCCGTCTACATTCAGCTCTGCCGCCAGATGGGGATCAAGATCCTGCCACCGGATATCAACTCAAGTGCGGCGACGTTCGGCATCGAGGATGGCGCAATTCGCTTCGGGCTTGCTGCTGTCCGCAACGTCGGCGAGAATGCGATTGTAAGCATGGAACGTGTACGTGCGGAGGGCGGGAAGTTTCGCTCGCTTGTCGATTTCTGTGCGCGTGTTGATATGCGTGCGGTCAATAAACGTGCGCTTGAAAGCCTCATCAAATGCGGCGCGTTTGACAGCATCGGTACGGAGCGCAACCAACTGCTTGCATCCCTCGATGCTGCGATGCAGGACGCAGCTCGTCGTCAGCGCGATGTGCTGAGCGGACAGGGCGGGCTCTTTGGCGAGGAAACGATGGAGGAGGTTCAGCAGATTGCCGTCTCCGCAGATGTTCCGCCGAGTACGGCACGCGAGCGTTTGACGTGGGAAAAGGAAACGACAGGCTTTTATATTACAGGGCACCCACTGGACGATTACAGTGATACGCTCTCTGCCCTGCTCTCCATCGGTGAAATCCCCACTACCGTGCGCAAGGATCGCCAGCTTGTACGCATCGGCGGTATACTGACGAGTACGAAGCGTTTTACAACGAAGAAGGGCGACACGATGCTCTTTGCGGAGCTGGAGGATTTCAGCGGCAAGATTGAGGTGACGGTGTTTCCGCGTGTGTTCTATGCACATGTCTCCGCTCTGGAGCCGGATGCAATCATCGTTGTGGAGGGGCGCGTCGATACGAAGGGCGAGGAGCCAAAGCTGCTTGCCGAGGAGATCTGGCGGATGAATGAGTATCGCTCTTCCTTCTACCTGATTCCGCAGACAAATGTTGATCGCCGTACGCTATGGACGGCGATGCAGGAGATTTTCGCTACGCACCCGGGGGATCATCCTGTCTATGTGCAAAGTGAGGGACGATGGCGCAGGCTGGGCGAGACGTATTGGATTGACGGATCGAAAGAAGCGCAGAGCGCACTCACTCGTCTGATGGGCGAAAGTGCAGTCAAAATGCGATAGGAAGCGAAATGGAAGAACGATTGCAGAAAATCCTCAGCAATGCGGGCGTGGCGTCACGCCGTGCGGCAGAGGTGATGATTCGTGCGGGGCGGGTCAGTGTGGATGGTGCTGTCGTGACGGAGCTCGGCTCGAAATATGATGCTATGCGTCATGTCATTGCCGTCGATGGCAACCGTATTCAGGCAGAGGAAAAGCGATTTTACATTCTCCTCAACAAGCCGCGCGGATATCTCTCGACGGCGCGGGACAATCGGGGGCGCAAAACGGTGCTCGATCTCCTGCCCGATCTCCCTGCGCGGCTCTATCCCGTGGGACGGCTCGATGCCGATACGGAGGGGCTGCTCCTCATCACGAACGATGGAGCACTGACGCAGGGGCTGCTCCATCCACGCTATGAGATCGACAAGGTCTACCATGCAGAGGTGATGGGAGAGGTCACGGCAGAGGGGCTGGAACAGCTGCGCCGTGGCATCCTGCTCGAAGATGGCAGAACCGCCCCCGCACGTCTGCGCGTATTGCGCGCAGAGGATGGACGTACCGTGGTCGAGACGATCATTCATGAGGGGCGCAACCGACAGGTGCGCCGTATGTTTGCCGCGATTGGCTGCCGTGTCGCGGCACTCAGACGCGTGCGATTTGCACGGCTGACGCTGCGCGGACTTGTCTGCGGTGCATACAGGCATCTGACGGCGGAGGAGATTCGGGAACTTCGTGAAATTGCGGGGGTGACAGAGCGTGAAAAGAATCATTGTGGTGGGGGCGGGGCCTGCGGGCATGATGGCAGCGGCGGCAGCGGCAGAGTGCGGAGGGAGCGTTCTGCTTCTCGAGAAGATGCCGCGTGTCGGGCGTAAGATGATGATTACGGGAAAAGGACGCTGCAACGTCACAAGCGCCGATGATGTTCCCGATATCATCAAAAATACTGTCGGGAACGGCAGATTCCTCAACAGCAGCATACGTGCCTTTGACAATGCGGATGTGATGGCATTCTTTGAGGGACTGGGCGTTCCGCTCAAGACCGAGCGCGGCAACCGTGTCTTTCCGACGAGTGATCGTGCCGCCGATGTCGTGGATGCCATGCTGAAATACCTGCGTGATCAAAAGGTCGAGATTCGGACGAATGCGGCAGTCAGTGCGCTCATCATCGAGCATGGAGAATTATGCGGTGTGCGTCTCGCGGATGGTGGGGAGGTCGAGGCAGATGCCGTGATTCTCGCGATGGGCGGCGCCTCCTATCCGGCGACGGGTTCGACGGGGGACGGCTACGCTCTCGCAGTCGCAGCAGGACATACGATCGTGCCGATTTTTCCAGCACTTGTCCCTCTAGTGATGCAGGAAATGTGGGTGAAGGACGTGCAGGGGCTATCCCTGCGGAACGTGCGAGCGACCTTGTATCATGCGGGGAAGAAGGAGCAGGAGTTCTTCGGAGAGATGCTCTTTACGCATTTTGGCGTAACGGGACCGATCATCCTTCAACTGAGCCGTCGTGCTTCGGAACTGCTCATGTCAGGGGCAAAGGAGCTTTTGCTTCGTCTGAATTTGAAGCCCGCGCTGACGCATGAGAAATTGCGGGAACGTGTGGATCGGGACTTTACGGCGTACGAACAGAAGCAGCTTCATAACGGCATGGTCGACCTTCTGCCCAAGCGACTGATTGACCCCGTTCTTCGTGCAGCAGAGCTTTCACCCGAGCACGTCGTCGGACAGATTTCGGCAAAGGAGCGGGAGCGGCTCGTGCGTACATTACAGGCACTTCCACTCACGATCATAGGGACACGTCCCATTGCCGAAGCGATTGTGACGGCGGGTGGTGTCGCGACGCGTGAGATCGATCCGCGCACGATGGAATCCAAACTTGTGAAACATCTCTATTTCGTCGGCGAACTGGTCGATGTGGATGCCTATACGGGCGGCTACAATTTGCAGGCAGCGTTTTCGATGGGACATGCTGCCGGCTGCCACAGTGTATGGGCTTTGGAAGGGGCATAAGTGAATGGCTGAGATGAAAACGATTGAAGCCGCGCGGCATGGATGGCGGGGCGCGATTGATATCCCCGGAGACAAGTCCATCTCGCACCGCAGCGTCATGTTTGCGGGGCTCGGGGATACGCCTGTGCATATTCGCAACTTCCTCCATGCGGCGGATTGTCTCTCGACGGTCAATGTGATGCGTGCGCTCGGCAGCACGGTCGCATTTTTGAACGACAACGAACTGATTGTTACGGGAAAAGGTCTGCATGGACTGACAGAACCGATGACCGTACTGGATGCGGGAAACTCGGGGACGACGCTGCGTCTGATGATGGGTCTGCTCGCGCCGCAGCAGTTTCTCTCGGTGTTCTGCGGTGACGCATCGCTGACGCGCCGCCCGATGGGGCGCGTGCTCCTGCCGCTCTCTGCGATGGGGGCACAAATCTACGGGCGAAATACAAACAACAACCTCCCGCTTACGATTGTACCGACGGGAGAGAAGCTGCGCGGCATCCACTATGAGAGCCCTGTTGCGAGCGCACAGGTCAAGTCTGCAATCCTGCTCGCAGGGCTCTATGCGGATGCACCGACCACCGTGACAGAGCCATATGTATCGCGTGACCATACGGAGCAGATGCTCGCGGGCTTTGGCGTGCGTTTGGAGCGCACAGGGACGAACGTTACTGTTTTTCCTGTGGAGGAGGGGGGCTATCGTGCGCCCGAGGAAATCACAGTGCCGGGGGATATCAGCTCGGCAGCATACTTCCTCGTCGCGGGCAGTATCATTGAGGACAGCAGTCTTTTGCTGCGGAATGTAGGCATCAACCCGACACGCACGGGCATTCTGGATGTGCTTACAGAGATGGGGGCGTATATCACGCTCCAAAATGAGCGCACGAGCGGCGGCGAGCGCGTGGCGGATCTCACGGTCGAGACAGCCCCCCTGCGCGGTGTGTCTTTTGGTGCGGAGATCATGCCGCGCCTCATCGACGAGATTCCGATTATCGCTGTCGCCGCGCTATTTGCCGAGGGTGATACCGTCATCACGGGCGCAGGCGAACTGCGCGTGAAGGAGACAGATCGTCTTCATGCGATTGCGACGGAGTTCCAAAAGCTCGCTCCCGGCAGCATCGAGGAGCGCGAGGATGGGCTTATCATTCATGGAAAAACAGAGATCCAAAGGGCGCAGGTGAGCAGTTACGGCGATCATCGCATGGCAATGTCGCTTGCTGTCCTCGGTGCGGCGGCGAAGGGCGTCATCATCGAGGAGCCGGGCAGCGTGAATATTTCCTACCCGACATTTTTTTCCGAAATTGAGCGGCTGTGAATGAGGAGGATTTTGATATGAAACGTGTGATAGCGATTGATGGACCTGCCGGTGCGGGCAAGAGCACCGTTGCAAAGATTGTGGCGGAAAAACTCGGTTATACCTACATCGACACGGGGGCGATGTACCGCGGTGTCGCGTGGAAGACGCTGCAGCAGTCGCAGGAGGCGCGTGATGCGGATATTCTGCGTGCCGTCCAAGACATCGACGTGCGTCTTGCCTGTACGGAGAGCGGCACGCGCGTCACGGTCGACGGCACGGATGTGACACGTGAGATTCGCACGCCAGAGGTCACGCATATCGTCTCGCGTGTCGCTGCGCTTGGTCCTGTGCGTGAAAAGATGGTGGAGCTGCAGCGTGCGATGGCGGCGGACGCTGCAGTCGTCATGGACGGGCGCGACATCGGGACGAATGTGCTCCCGAATGCCGATGTGAAGATATTCCTGACGGCATCCGTCGAGGAGCGTGCACGTCGGCGGTATGACGAGATGAAGGAAAAGGGCTATGTGGTCGATTTCGACGAACTAAAACAGGAGATTGCATCGCGTGACAAACAGGACAGTGAGCGCGAAATTTCACCGCTCCGTCAAGCGGAAGACGCGATTCTGCTCGATTCGACGACGCTTTCCATTGACGAAGTGGTTGCACGCATTTTGGAACTCTCGGAATAGGCGGGGGCAGTCATGCTGTACGGATTTTTACAGATTGCATTTCGGCTCTTTTTTTACATCGTCTTCCGCACGCGCGTCTACGGACGTGAGAACATCCCCGCAGAGGGGGCGGTGATTCTCGCCGCGAACCACGCGAGCAACATCGATCCGCCGTTCATGGCGAGCCTTATCGACCGTCCCGTCAGCTATATGGCAAAGGTCGAGCTGTTCGAGAATCCGATCTTTGCGGCGGCGATTCGCCGCTGCCATGCGTTCCCCGTGAAGCGTGGCGAATCCGACCGCGGCGCGATCAAGGCGGCGGTCACGGTGCTCAAGGAGGGGCGTGTGCTCGGACTTTTCCCGGAGGGGACGCGCAGCAAGACGGGTGAACTGCAAAAGGCGGAGGCAGGCGTCGCCCTGATTGCAGCCATGACAGGTGCACCGATTGTACCCGTCGCCATCCTCAACACACACCGCATCTTCTCCAATGGCGGACTTATTCCGCAGCTGCGCATTATGTACGGAGAGCCGATCACGTTCGACGGCGACCGTAAGAGCAAGGAGGCACTGGATGCGTTCTCTGCCGAGATCATGGCACACATTGCACGCATGAAGGATGAGCTCGCACAAAAATAAGAGAGTGAGATGGGATCATGGAACTGTTTGATGTCCTGCCGGAGCGTTTTTTTGGGCTTCTGGCGGGGAAATGTCGGCGGATCTATGCGGAGGCAGGGCTTTGTCTCTATGAGCAGTACCGCCTTGCCCAATTTGGGATTGAGCAGGAGATTCTGCGCGATAAATTTCAGGAGCTCATCGAGAGCTGGGCGGAAGCCGGCGTTGCATATGAGGAAGACGATTTTTCGCTGCAGGATGCTGCCGCAGAGGAGTCACGGGCGAAGGCGAACCATATGATCCGCCGCATGAAGGAGTTCGGCTGGCTGGATTTTGAGCAGCGCGAGAACTTCAAGATCTTTATTTTGCTCCCACATTACAGCAGTCGCCTATGGGGGCTTTTTGCTAATTTGTGTGAGGGACGGGCAGTCGAGTATCAGCGGTTTGCCTTTACCACCTATCAGGTGCTCTCGGGCGAAGGGGCAAAGGTGCAGCCGAGCATGGCTGTGCTAGAGGCGGAGCGGCTCGCAGAGGAGTTCGTCGAGGAACTGCGGATTCTGCTGAACAACATCAAAAACAAGATGGAACAGGTATCTGCGCAGACGAGTCTGCAGGACGTACTCTCGCATCATTTTGACGAATATCGTTCGGATATTGTAGATCGGAGCTATCATAGACTCAAGACCTCGGATCACGTCTCGCGCTACCGCATCCGCATTCTGCAGGAGGTACAGGAGATTCGGCAGAATAAAGAGCGGTTTCGTGCGCTCTGCGATGACGCTGTGAATCGCCAGCTTGCCGACACAATGGAGTCTGCAGAATATCGTATGAATGCTTCCCTGCACTCCATTGAGGAGATCTATCGGGGGCTCGATGATATGTTTGCACAGATTGACCGCCGCCACAACCAGTATGTGCGTGCCTCCTATGAGCGTGCACTCTATCTGCAGCAGGCGGGAAGTGCACGCACGGAGAGCATGATCGCAGGCATTCTCCTCGCTCTTATCGAGGCACGCGATGAGCGGCGGGAGATTCAGGAGCTCCCGCGTCTTTTCCGTTTGCAGACGATGGATATGCTGCTGCCGAACTCTCGTTATGTGCCGCGCAAGAAACGCGTCCTGCGTCCCAATACGGAGGCTTCTGTGCGTGAGGTTGATGCGCAGCTGCGTGCGCGTGTGCGGCGTGAAAGTGTGGAACGTGTCGCACGCGGAATCTCACGACAGAAGATCGAGGCATGGATTCTGGAGGTGCTGGGACAGCGTGGATCGATGGAGATCGGTGAACTGCTGGGGCTCCTGCGGGCGAAGGAGAATCCGGATTTTCTGCAGCTGCTCTATGTCTATCTCTACGGGCATGACGAACTGGCGAAATATCGCCTGGGCGATCACAAACACATAGAGGCACAGGATACGATACGTTACACGAGCCGTACGGTAAAGCGCAGGGAGAAGAAAACATGAAACTGGAGGAGCGAAACGACGAGGAGCGCGCACGCATTCGGAGCGTCATACAGGCACTTTTGGCGTGCAACTTTCTGACGCGCGAACACGATGCGGTGCTCTACCTCGCAGCACGACGCTATCGGGAAGAAATTGCGGAGTATTTTCAGGTCATCGGCTGGGAGTTCCGTGTCGACGAGCGTTATGAGATTGTGTGGCTGCTCTCTGCGGGGATGGCGCACAGGCGTGCGCTGAGCCTAGATGAGAGCATCTGGCTGCTTGTCCTGCGGCTCATCTACGAGGAGAAGCGTACGGATCTGAACCTGAGCGCATTTCCAATGACGACGATTGCCGAGATCCGCGCAAAGTATCTGGCGCTTCACCTGCCTGACCTCAAGAAAACAGCACTTCAGCGTCTCACCCAGCTCTCGAAGCAGTACCGCCTCGCAGATGTGTTGGATCGCGACCTCTCGGAGGAGGCTCGGATTCGCCTTTTTCATACGCTCGCGCTCGCCGTGGATGGGGAGGAGCTGTCAGAGGTGTATCGTAAATTGGAGACCTATCGACAGAGAAAGGAGGAGGACGATGAAGAAACTGCGGAAGATGAAGGTGATTAACTGGCATTATTTCGACGAGGACGAGATCTCGTTCGGCTCTGCGACGATGCTGTCCGGGCACAGCGGCGCGGGCAAGTCCACGCTGCTCGATGCCCTGCAGTACCTCTTTATTGGGAGTCAGACACAGACGCGGTTCAATGCTGCCGCAACGCAGGAAGCACGCAGAACGTTGGTAGAGTACCTGCGCGGCAAGATCAAGGCAGAGGGTGTACAGTATCTGCGTGCGGACGAATTTACCTCCTACATTGCGCTCGAATTCTACGATGACATCAAAAAGATCTCCTTTATCGTCGGCTACGTCGTCGATGTTTTTCACGATGACCGCTTGGACGAGGAGTTCTTTCTCCTCGATCAGCGTACGCTCTCTGCGGTCGAATTTCGGAGTGCGGACGGCGTGCTCTATACGCGTGAGGCGTTTCATCGACGCTACGCGCACGGCAGCAGCGTATTTGAGACGGGGAAGAGGCAGTGGCAAAAACGTCTGATGAACCGTCTCGGGCAGCTGTCCGCACGCTTTCTGCCCGCTTTTTCGCGTGCGCTCGCCTTTCGCCCCATCGATCAGGTGCGTGAGTTTATCTATGAGTACATCCTTCTTCCGCGTGATTTGAAACTGGATGTGCTGCGCGAGGTGTTTGAGTCCTATCAGCGATTTGAACGCGACCTGAAGGGGCTGCGTGCGAAAAGACTCCAGCTGGAAAAGCTGAAGGAAACCTACGACACCTACTGCAAATGGCGGGATACGGCGCATGAGCAGGAATTTGTACTGCTGTCCTTCCGCCATATGCGCGATGCGGAGAAGTTGGATGCTGGGCGGCAGCAGCGACAGACCTGCCAGGATCGATTGATTGCTCTGCAGACGAAGCTGCGCGAAGAGGAGCACCTGTCTGAGCGCAGGAATAACGAGAAGCAGGAGGCGTATGCGGCATGGCAGGGCAACGACATCAAGCGCAGACGTGATGCACTGCTGGAGCAGCAGGCGAAGTGTGAGGAGGAACGGCGTGCACTCATTTCCTCACGTCAGCATATGCAGGAGAAGCTGCTACGGGAAGCCGACGGGATTGCTGAACTCTCTGCATATCCTGCGGGTGCATTTTTCGCATTGGCGGAGGGAAATGCCGCAGCACTCACGGAGCTTTCACGCACACTCACCTATGCGGGCGGAGATTCTGTCCCCGTGACAGAGATCGAATCGATGCAGGAAAGACTGCGGAGCGGAGGTGTGATGCTCGCCGAGATCGGCGGAGCACTGCAGCGTGGCAGTCTTCTTTTGGAGCAGGATCAGAGTACCGCCACGCAGCGGCAGCAAGAACTGCGTGCGGAGATCGAGGGCCTGCAGCGGCGGCAGCGCAAATATCGCCCCGAGATCACGAGGCTCAAGGCACTCCTGGAACAGCGGCTTGCAGGACGCTCCAAGGTCTATGTGCTCTGCGAGGAACTGGAGATCCTAGATGAGGAATGGCGCGATACATTAGAGGGTTATCTGAATACGCAGCGGTTTGATCTCCTCGTCGAGCAGGAGGTCTTTCGTGAGGCTCTGCACATCTACGAGAGCGAAAAGAAGGAACTCCATTTCGACGGTGTGGGGCTCGTCAATACCGCTGCGGAGAAAAAGTATCTGGGCATTCGGGAAAACGGGTCGCTTGCCGCACTTCTGCAGACAAAGAATCCGCTTGTCCAGGCGCGCATCGATCATCTTCTGGGAACCGTGATGCAGGCGCGGGATGAGCAGGAAATGCTTGCGTATAAGAGTGCGGCGACGAAGACTTGTATGTCGTACAAGGGGCTGGTGGCACGCCAGATTCCCCGTCGCTTCTATGAGATTCCGTACATCGGCGCGGGAGCGATTGAACGTCAGCTCGCGATCCGACAGCGGGAACTGGTGGAGGTGCGTCAACATCTTGCCGCACTTGCCGAAGAAGCCGAGCGGATGGAGCGGGCGGCTGCCGTTCTGCGTGAACCGCTGCATAGATATGCGGATTTTGCGAAGCGGATGAATGTTCTCGCCGAACTCGAAGTCTGTACGGCGGAGGGAAAGCGCATCTCAGATGAGCTCTCTGTGATGGATCTCCGTGAGGTGGAGCGTCTGAAACTCGTCTATGAGGAGTCTGTGCAGCGGGCAGATGCGGCATCCCATGCGGTCAAGGCAACAATGCGGGAACTCTCGCACTGTGAGTCCGCATTGGAACAGGCAGAGCGTGCACTCCCGCTTCTCGTGCGTGCGGCAGATACGGCGCAGGAGACTGTTCAGGCATGGCGGGAGGCATATCCGGAGCTCTGCACGGGCGCCGAGGCACGCCTCTCGGCTCTGATGCAGGAGAGGCGCGGTGAGCGCAGCATGGAGGAGCGTCTGCAGAGCTATGAGAGAAGCAAGCTCGCGAACGAGACGCGGCGTGACCATATGTGGCAGAACCTTCTCCTCGACCGTGAGCGTTACGGTGTCGAGCATGGCGATACGGGGCATGTCCACGACTTCGACAACAGCTATTATGCACAGATTCTTGACCGACTTGCCGCGACCGACATCCCTTCGTTCGAGGAGAAGGCGAAAGAGGCACTGGCACAGTCGGAGATGGAGTTTAAGGCGCATTTCATCTTCAGTATGCGTGAGGCGATCGAAAGTGCACGCTACGAATTTAAGGAGCTGAATCATGCGCTGGATCAGTTTCAGTTTCACAAGGACAAGTACAGCTTTCTCATCACGCCGAGTGCGAAGTACAAGCCGTTCTATGATGCCGTGATGACGGCGGATTGGGAGATGGCGGGCGGTCTGTTTGCCGAGACGGATACGGCGGCGAATGAGCAGGCGATGGAGCTGTTTGACAAGCTCGTTCGCGGCTCGCAGGAGGAACAGGAGGAGTTCGCGGACTATCGCCGCTACCTCGACTATGACATCCGCATTACGGACACGGCGGGGCAGAGCTATCTGTATTCGCGCGTCCTGCGGCAGACCTCGGGCGGGGAGACGCAAACGCCGTTTTACATCGCCATCCTCGCGGCATTTCAGCAGATTTACAACCAAAAGACGATTCGCCTCACCGTCTTTGATGAGGCGTTCAACAAGATGGACGAGGAGCGCATCAAATCGTGCATCGAGCTCATCAAGCGCATGAAGATGCAGCTGATTGTCGCTGTTCCTGACGAGAAGCTCGCGGCGATCGCCCCGCTGATGGATCAGTCGATCATCGTGACCAATGCAGGGAATCACTGTTTTACCGATGAACTTGGGGACATGGTGACGTGGGAAGAGGAGCTGAAGCATGAACCCGACGCAGTACAAGGCGTATTATGAGGAGAAGATCCTGATGCTCCTGCTGGAAAAATATGAAAACAGCAGGGCTGCGGTTGGCGAGAGCGGCCGCCGCCCACAGTTTCGCCTGCTGAAATGCCCGCTTGCCGCAGACTATACGGATGAGCTGGACGTGGAGAAGCGCGAGGGGATTCATACGGCGGCGCGGGCACTTGAGCGGCAGGGGATGATCTCCATCCTATGGGAGCGTCACGGAACAGGACATATGGAGCGCATCCTCCTTACTGCCGATGTGGAGCTTCTCTATCAGCGGATGGGACGCATGATGCCGCTTGCGCGTGTGGAGGAGTATCGCGCTGCGCTTGTGCCACTCTTGGATGTTCAAACCCCTTGGGTTCAGCGTTTTTGTACCGAGGCGGGCAACATGCTCGCAGAGAAGAAACTCCCCGCATTCTTGCCGAAGGAGAAAGACCTGCGCGAGCATCTGATCCGTGCTATTCTTGCGCTGCCGCATGCAGATGAGGATATCATACCAAAGCGCGTATTCAGTCAGCGCGTCTTTGGTGACAGCAAATACTTTGAACGTGCGATAGAGGCTGCGCTGCTTGTACTTCTGCGTCGTTTTACCGAAGAACCATGCGAATCCGATGCAGAGTATTTGGATATGGCGGGCATCGGCGGACATCAGGGCAAGGTGTGGATCGCCGGTGAGATGCTTTTTTCCCTCCACGGCAGGACGTATGCGCTCGCTGACTTTTCGGGTGGGATGGGGCTGACGTATGAAACGATTGCTGCAATGAAGATTGAAAGACTCCCGCATTCCATTTTGACGGTTGAAAACATGACAAATGCAGAAACCATGGCACGAAGTGCAGGGGCGGAACGGCTACTGATCTATACAGCGGGATTCCCGAACCGCACGGCACAGGCATTCCTTGCAAAGATCGCAGATGCTCGGATGTCCTCCGTCATACGACACTGGGGCGATCTGGACTATGGCGGGATACGTATTTTTGAATATCTGCACGCGCAGTTCTTTTCGGATCTCAAGCCATATCGTATGGATGCAGAGACATTTCGTTCCTATTTGCCGTTTGCACAGGAGCTGAATGCGGGGCAGCGGAAACGTCTCACGGGACTGCTCGAACGTGAGGACTTTGCGGCGTGGCATGAACTCATTCGCCTCATGTTGGATGCGGGGAAATGGGTGGAGCAGGAAGTGATGCTGTGGGAAGGATAATCTGCTCCATAGAATCCATGCAGGAAATTTACAGAAAAAAGGGATAATATGAGGGGCAGAGAGGGGGCTGTTCGTTGCAGGTAGCAATACTCGCGAGCGGAAGCAAGGGAAATTCGGTCTATGTCGAGCTGGATGGTGTGCGCATCCTGGTGGATGCGGGCATCAGTGCGGCACGGATCACGAAAGGCTTGCGTGCACGCGGCATAGAGCCGCAGAGTCTCGATGCCGTGCTCATCACACATGAGCACATCGACCATGTGCGCGGGCTGAAGACGCTCGCAAAGCAATATCACCTGCCGATTCTGGCGACGCGCGGGACGCTTGCAGGCATTGACGGCGGCGCGGCATTCGAGGATGATATGCGGGGGATTACGGGAGATTTCAAGATTGGCGAGGTTGCGGTGCACCCCTTTGCCATCTCCCATGACGCAGCAGAGCCCTGTGGATTTCGCATCGAGGGATCGCACTGCTGTACGATTGCGACCGACCTCGGCGTTGTCACCGATATGGTGCAGGAGGCGATGGAGGGGGCGGATGTCCTCGTACTTGAGGCAAACCACGATGCCGATCTCCTGCGGCGGGGCAGCTACCCGTGGCCGCTCAAGCGGCGCATTCTCTCGAATCGCGGGCATCTCGCAAACGGAGAGGCGGCATGGGCACTCACGCGTATGAAGAAACACCCGCGCAAGGTCTACCTCGCGCACCTCTCGGAGGAGAACAACCGCCCCGCGCTCGCGTGCGATACCGTGCAGGACATCCTTTCCTCACGGGGGATGACGCTCGATGTGGAGAGTTGTCTGCCGGAGGGCGGAGCAGAGATCATTCTATAAAGGAGATGTCATGATGAACATCCGATTCCAAAAGAAAAAAGGGGCTGCACTCGCTGCGGCGGCAGTTTTTGCATCCTTTGTCATATTCGGCGGCTGCTCTATGGGAACTGCCGCCGACAACTCCGTCGGCGGCCTGAAGCCCGCACAGGCGGTCGATGTCTCGGGACTCTCGGAGGCACGTAATACCCCCGTCGTCCGTGCGGCAAAGGCGGTTGGTCCTGCCGTCGTCGGCATCACGAACAAGGCGGTCGCCCGTGACTGGTTCAACAATCCGGTCGAGACGGAGGGCGTCGGCTCCGGCGTGATCTTCCGCAGTGACGGCTACATCGTGACAAACAATCATGTGATTGACGGGGCGAAGGAGATCATTGTCTCGCTCTCCGATGGGCGCAGTCTCAAGGGGAAGCTTATCGGAAAGGATGAATTCACCGACCTTGCCGTTGTGAAGGTGGATGAAAGTAATCTGCCGACGGCGACCTTTGGCAACTCGGATACGGTCGTGGTCGGTGAGCCTGCGATTGCAATCGGCAACCCGCTCGGGCTTGAGTTTCAGGGCAGCGTTACCGTTGGTGTCATCAGCGCACTGAACCGCACGCTCGATGTCAGCGACAAGCGTGTAAAGCTGCTGCAGACCGATGCGGCAATCAGCCCCGGCAACTCGGGCGGTGCGCTTGTAAATGCGGATGGTGAGGTCATCGGCATCAACAGTGCAAAGGTGGCTGCTGCTGCCGTCGAGGGGATGGGCTTCTCCATCCCGATCAACACGGTGCAGACCATCGTGAACGAACTGATCGAAAAGGGCTATGTGGCGCGTCCGTACCTTGGTGTATCCGTCTTTGATCCGGCGACGGCGGCACGCTACGGCTATCAGCTGAACATCGACAAGGGCGTCTACATCTTCCGCCTGACGCTCGACGGCCCGTGCGGCAAGGCAGGCTTCCAGCGTGGCGACATCATCCTTGAGATCAACGGCGAGGAGGTCAACAGCGTTGCAGAGCTGCGCACAAAAATTGCCTCGTACAAGGTCGGCGACAAGGTGACGGTGACATACGACCGCAATGATACGAAGCGCAAGGCGGAGGTCACGCTCGAAGAGATGCCGCAGGAGGATCGTTGAAGATTACAATTGTTTGCGCGGGAAAGATCAAGGAAAAGTACCTGCGCGACGGGATCGCCGAGTATGAGAAGCGTCTGCGTCCCTATGCGGATGTGCGCACGCACGAAATCGCAGAAGAACGTATGAAGGAGAAGCCCTCTGCGGCGGAAAAGGCGGAGACCATCCGTCGCGAGGGGGAGCGGCTTTTGGCGCAGGTGCCGCAGGGGGCATATCTCATCGTGCTCGATGTCGGCGGCGCAGAGCTCTCCTCGGAGGAGCTTGCGGCAAAGATTGACCGCCTCGCGGTCACAGGCGAGAGCCATATTGCTTTTCTCATCGGGGGACCCTTTGGTCTTGCGGATGAGTTGCGTCAGCACGCCGATCTCAGGCTTTCATTCTCGCATTTTACGCTGCCGCATCAGCTGATCCGCCTCTTCCTCGTAGAGCAGATTTACCGTGCATTTAAGATCAGCAGGGGAGAGCCCTATCACCTGTAAATTTTGGAGAAGTGCCGCAATCGGCACTTCTTTTTTGTATTTCCACTGCATATTGTATTCATGCCTGTAATCCCTATACAAACCTTTGTGCCGTGTGCTATACTCAGTCACGTTCGATGAAGGGCACCGAGCAAACAGAGGGAGGAATTACAATGTCTGACATGAAACAGTATGTAAATGATATTCTGGATCTGGTATCGAAGCGCGATCCCGATCAAACGCATTTCAAGAACACGGTCTCTGAGGTTCTGACCTCCGTTGTTCCCCTTTTGGAGAAGCATCCCGAGTACAAGCAGCACAAGATCCTCGAGCGTATGGTCGAGGCAGACCGCATCATCACGTTCCGTGTGCCGTGGGTGGATGACAAGGGCGAGATCCAGGTCAACCGTGGCTATCGCGTACAGATGTCGAGCACGCTTGGCCCGTACAAGGGCGGGCTGCGTTTCCATCCGAGCGTCACGCTTGATATCTTGAAGTTCCTCGCATTTGAGCAGGTCTACAAGAATGCTCTGACAGGACTGCCGATCGGCGGTGGCAAGGGCGGCTCGGATTTCGATCCGCACGGGCGCAGTGACAACGAGGTCATGAACTTCTGCCAGAGCTTTATGACGGAGCTCTATCGCCACATTGGGCCGAATGTGGATGTTCCGGCAGGCGATATCGGCGTCGGCGGGCGCGAGATCGGCTATCTCTTCGGTCAGTACAAGCGCATCCGTGACTCGTATGATGCGGGTGTTCTGACAGGCAAGCGCACGGACTACTGGGGCAGCCTTGCACGTACGGAGGCAACGGGCTACGGTCTGCTCTATTTCGTACAGGATATGCTTGCGGCGAAGGGCATCGACCTCGCGGGTAAGACGATTGTCGTTTCCGGCGCGGGCAACGTGGCAATCTATGCCATTGAAAAGGCACAGGAGTTTGGCGCAAAGGTCGTGACCTGCTCCGACTCGAACGGCTACATCTACGATCCGGACGGCATCGATCTTGCGGCGGTCAAGGAGATCAAGGAAGTTCGTCGCGCACGCATCAAGGAGTATGTAGCGACCCATCCGAACGCGGAGTACCATGAGGGGTGCAGCGGTGTCTGGTCGGTGCAGTGCGATATTGCACTGCCGTGCGCGACGCAGAGCGAGATTAATCTGGAGTCGGCAAAGCTGCTCGTTGCAAACGGCGTGCAGGCGGTCGGTGAGGGGGCGAATATGCCGTCGACCCTCGATGCGATTGCATACTTCCAGAGCCACAAGGTGCTCTTTGCGCCGGCAAAGGCAGCGAATGCGGGCGGTGTTGCGACCTCTGCACTCGAGATGTCGCAGAACTCCGAGCGTCGTCAGTGGACGTTCGAGAAGGTGGACAAGCGTCTGCGCAAGATCATGTCGCACATCTACCGCGATGCAAAGAAGAACGCGGAGCTGTATGCCGACCCCGACGATCTTGTCGCGGGTGCAAACATCACGGCATTCGCAAAGGTTGCGGATGTCATGCTTGCACATGGTCTTGTGTAAGAATAGAACCGTATAGAGAAGGGCTGCTTCGGCAGCTCTTTTTCTTTGGGGTCTACGTAAAATTTTACGGACATGCGTGCTCCACTAGGGGGTGCTTAGGAGCATCACTGACCTCATTTTCTCGTAACATTTATCATAGAAATCGTGCAGAACCACGTGAAGTGTGCTATAATAGGCAGGATTTCTGACGTAGGAGGAGTACATTTACAGTGGATATTTCATTGATGGAACTGGTGAAGGTTGTCATTCTGGGAATCGTGGAGGGGCTCACGGAGTGGCTGCCTGTCTCGAGCACGGGGCATATGATCCTCGTCGATGAGTTCATTCGGCTCGATGTGTCGACGGCATTCATGGATATGTTCCTCGTTGTGATCCAACTCGGCGCGATTCTTGCCGTCGTCGTGCTGAACCTCGAAAAACTCAATCCGTTTCTCAAGAACAAGTCGAAGGCGGAGCGACAGGCGACGTTTGATCTCTGGGGCAAGGTCATCGTCGCCTGTCTGCCTGCCGCCGTGATCGGGCTTGCCTTCAATAAATATATGGAAGAGCATTTTATGAATGCACCCGTCGTCGCTGCGATGCTGATTCTCTACGGTGTGCTCTTCATTGTTGTGGAACGCTTCAACAAGCGGCGCACACCACGCGTCGAGAGCCTTGCAAAACTGGACTACCGTACGGCGTTCATCATCGGTATGTTTCAGGTGCTTTCCCTCGTCCCAGGGACGAGCCGCTCGGGCGCGACGATCCTCGGCGGCATCATCTTCGGTGCGAGCCGTTATGTAGCAACGGAGTTCACCTTTTTCCTCGCGATTCCCGTCATGTTCGGTGCGTCCTTTCTGAAGCTCGTGAAGTTCGGCTGGAACTACACGGGGACAGAGCTCTTGATCCTTGCGGTCGGTATGGTGACGGCGTTCATCGTGTCCATCCTCTCGATCCGCTTCCTCCTGCGCTATATTAGGCGCAATGATTTCACGGCGTTCGGCTGGTACCGCATTGCGCTCGGCATTATCGTGCTCGCCTATCTCTTTGTCGTCGGCGATCCGACGAAGGAGTAACTCATGAAAATCATTGCAGGACTGGGCAATCCGGGCACAGAGTATGCACAGACGAAACACAATGTCGGCTTTATGCTCGTGGATGCGCTTGCAGAGCATCTGAATGCACCCGCATGGAAGGAGGATTTTTTCTCTGCCATCACAGAGGTGCGCATCGGCGGAGAGAAGGTCTTTCTCGTCAAGCCCTTAACCTATATGAACAACAGCGGCGAGGCACTCGGTCCGATGCTTTCCTACTATAAAATGGATGCCGATGATCTCGTCGTCGTTCACGATGATATGGACATCCCTGCGGGGACAGTTCGTATTCGGAAAAAGGGCGGATCGGGTGGTCACAACGGCATCAAGTCCATTCTTGCCCATGTGGGAAGTGAGAACTTTGCGCGTGTGCGCATTGGTGTCGGTCGCCCGCCTGCAGGCTGGACGGTTATCAATCATGTGCTTGCACCGTTTTCGTCGGAGGATGCGCCGAAGATTCGTGCGGCGATTGACTACCTCCTGCCCGCAGCGGAGTGTATTGTGACGGACGGTGTGGATCTCGCGATGAACAAGTACAATCCGCATAAGAAGAAAGAGAAACAAAAGGGGAGTCATGAAGCCCAAGAAGAAGGCGGCGCGTCCGCACAAGCATAGCGACGAGATCACGGCGGTCTACGCTGACAAGAACGGAAATATCCGCACGGCGGAGGGTGTGCGTGCGATGGGGCGCATCGGCGTGGAGAATGTTTCGCTTACCTCTGCGGATCTCATTCCGCTGCCCGAGAGTGCCGATCTCATCTTTATGCCCGAACACACTGCTGTGGGGCAGGGGGCAGATGGTACAGAAGAGCGTATTGCGGGGACGGCGGTCGCAGCGATTCTGCCGCAGGGCTATACGCGCACACATCTGCCTGCCTTTGTTCGCGTCGATGATGCTGCCACACTTCCGCTCTACGGATATACGGCAGTTGTTTCCCACCGTGGGAAGCTGTGTGTCGCCGCCGTCTATACGGATGAAAATGAAAAATGGGATCCTGCCAACTACAACGGAAAGGAGCTCAAGAAGCTCGTTCGGCGCACGATGAAGGAGCTGCCAAACAACCGCATTGTGGAGCAGGTGGGGAATTGCTCGCTGAACTATCACTGCCTGACGGCGCAGAATCTATTCTATCGGCGTTGGGAGTGCGGCGTACCGACTTCGCCCGTCTGCAACGCGAACTGTCTTGGCTGCATCTCACTGCAGAGTTCGGAGTGCTGCCCCTCGCCACAGGAGCGCATTACCTTCTCTCCGACGCCGGAGGAGATTGCCGAGGTCGGCATCTACCATCTCTCGCTTGCCCCCGATGGCATCATCAGCTTCGGGCAGGGCTGCGAGGGCGAGCCGTCGCTTGCTGCTGACCGCATTGCCGAGGGAATCCGCAAGATTCGTGCCGTCACCGCACGTGGGCAGATCAATATGAACTCGAATGCGGGTTTTCCCGATGGGATGAAAAAGATCGTGGACGCAGGGCTGGACTCACTGCGCGTCTCCATTATCAGCGCACGTGATGAAAGTTATAACGCATATTATCGTGCAAGTTATCCGCTGGACAATGTAAAGGAATCGCTGCACTATGCCCTCGATCATAATGTCTATGTGTCGCTGAACTTGCTCCACTTCCCGGGCTTTACCGACCGCATGGAAGAATTGGCCGCATGGCAGGAGTTCTTCCGCGCACTGCCCGTGCAGATGATCCAGATGCGGAATCTGAACATTGACCCGACGCTCTTTCTGCGTACGATGCCGGAGGCGGTCGGTGCGCCTGTCGGGACACGCACGTTCATGGACGAGCTTCATGCGGAGTTTCCGCAGCTCGTCATTGGCAGTTTTAGTCATTATGTCACGGCATGACCAATTGACTTCTCACGCAATATCGGATAGAATGACCCTGTGCTTCATAGAGGCATGGGGATTTCTTTTATGGAAAAGATTTTTTTCTTAGCGCTGGTTCTGGAATATCATCATATTTCAGAGGACGAGGAGAAGGTTGTCGAGTCATCAGCGGATGCCTTCCGGCACGCTCTGTCGAGAGTCTGCGGTCAAAGCCTGGGGCGACCCTGCGGACAAAGCTGCAGATGGAGTGAAATCCCTGAGAGAAGTGTTTTCTGTCAGGAGGTATTTTTATGTGTGGAATCGTGGGTTATGTGGGGGATCGTCAGGCGGCGGAGTTCTTGCTCGACGGTCTGTCGAAGCTCGAGTATCGCGGCTATGACTCGGCAGGTATTGCCGTCTATGATGGAGAGAACATCCGCGTGGAGAAGAGTGTCGGCAGACTTGCCGCGCTGCGCGACAAGATCAAGGGGAATGTGCCCATGGGCAGCCTCGGCATCGGTCATACGCGCTGGGCGACGCACGGGCGTCCGTCGGATGTGAACTCGCATCCGCATACGGACTGCCATGGCGACTTTGCCATCGTCCACAACGGCATCATCGAGAATTATCTTTCGCTGAAAGAAGAACTGATTGCAAAGGGGCACGTCTTCAAGTCCGAGACGGATACGGAGGTCGTCGTGCATCTTCTTGAGGAGGTCTACAACGGGGACTTCATCGCTGCTGTGCGTGCCGTACTGGAGCGTATCGAGGGATCGTACGCACTTGCCTTTATGAGCCGCAGGCATCCCGATCTGCTCGTCTGCACGAAGCAGGACAACCCGCTCATCATCGGACTCGGGGAGGGCGAGAACTTCATCGCTTCGGATATTCCTGCCATTATTTCCAAGACACGCCGTACCTACATTCTCGGCGATGGAGAGGTGGCGATTGTCCGCAAGGATGCGGTCGAGGTGACGAACCATCTCGGTGCGCACGTTCCGAAGAAGGTGTTTGAGGTCACATGGAACGCCGAGGCGGCGGAAAAGGGCGGCTACGAGCACTTTATGCTCAAGGAGATCAACGAGCAGCCGAAGGCGGTGCGCGACACGATGAGCCAGCGCATCACGGCGGACAAAAAGACCATCTCCTTTGACGAACTCGCATGGGATGCGGACTATCTGAACTCGTTCAACAAGATCTACATCGTTGCGTGCGGTACCGCATACCATGCGGGACTTGTGGGCAAATACTACATCGAAAAGCTTGCGCGCGTCCTCGTCGAGGTGGATGTCGCCTCGGAGTTCCGCTATCGCGACCCGATTGTCGATGAGCACACGCTCCTGATTGTGGTTTCGCAGTCGGGCGAGACGAGTGATACGCTCGCCGCGCTCAAGGAGTCGAAGCGGCGTGGGGCAAAGACTCTTGCCATCACAAATGTAGTTGGATCGTCGATTGCACGCGAAGCGGATCAGGTTGTCTATACATGGGCGGGTCCTGAGATCGCGGTCGCATCGACGAAGGCATATACGACGCAGCTCGTACTCTTCTTTATGCTCGCGCTCTACATGGCAGAGATCAAGAAGTCGATTGCGGCAGAGCGTACGGCGGAGTTGGTTGCACAGTTGCATGAGATCCCCGCACAGGTCTCCGAAATCCTGTCCGATGTCGACCCGATCAAGACCTTTGCGAAGCAGTACGGTTTCAACGAGGATGTGTTCTACATCGGACGTGGACTGGACTACGCCGTTTCGCTTGAGGGCGCACTCAAGCTCAAGGAGATCTCCTACATTCACGCAGAAGCGTATGCGGCGGGCGAGCTCAAGCACGGCACGCTCGCGCTGATCGTCGAGGGCGTTCCCGTGATTGCGCTTGCGACGCAGCGCAACGTCTACGAAAAGACCCTCTCGAATATCAAGGAGGTCAAGGCACGCGACGCAGTCGTTATCGGCATCGCGGCAGAGGGAGATACGGAGCTCGAGAAGTACGTCGATCACGTTATGCACGTTCCGGCGACGGATGAATTCATCATGCCGATCCTCTCCGTGATTCCGCTGCAGCTGCTCGCATACTATGCAGCGATCACACGCGGCTGCGATGTGGACAAGCCGCGCAACTTGGCGAAGTCGGTTACGGTCGAGTAAATCTGAATACATAGTGTACAGCAGGAGTGGTATATCAACACATGTTTCTGCTGTATTTTTTTAGGGGCTTTGTACCAGATGATAAGGAGGATGTATTCATGCAACATACGTCGGCAGAGGATGCAATTCGTACTGGTGATGTGTTTCTTGGTATCGAGCTTGGATCGACGAGGATCAAGGCGGTCTTGATTGACCGTGCATGCAGGACACTGGCGCAGGGCAGCTATGCGTGGGAAAACCGTCTTGAAAACGGCTACTGGACCTATGACCAGCAAGAAATCTGGATGGGATTGCGCAGTGCCTATACGGTACTGAGACGCAGTGTAGAGGAGCAGTATGGAAGAACAATCCAGTGCATCTGTGCGCTCGGTATCAGCGGAATGATGCATGGATATCTTCCGTTCGATGCGGCAGGAAATCTGCTCGTTCCCTTCCGTACATGGCGGAACAATACGACGGCGGAGGCATCGGAATTTCTGACGAAGATGTTTTCTTTTAACATTCCGGAGCGATGGAGTATCGCCCATCTCTATCAGGCGATACTTTTGGGTGAGCCACATACTGGTAGCGTCGATTTTATGACGACACTCTCAGGCTATATTCATTGGCGACTGTCGGGGGAGAAGGTCTTGGGCATTGACGATGCCTCTGGAATGTTTCCGATTGATTCGTCCACTCAAACCTATCACAGCGGGATGCTGTCGATTTTCTCCGCGCTGCCAGCGGCAAAAGCTCTCGGGAAGTCACTTGTCGATATTCTGCCAGAGGTGCGGGTGGCGGGAACGAACGCTGGACGGCTTAGTATGGAAGGTGCAGCACTTCTGGATGAGAGCGGGCAGCTCAAAGCAGGGTGCATGATGTGTCCACCGGAGGGGGATGCCGGAACAGGGATGGTCGCGACCAACAGTGTACGCGAACGGACAGGAAATATCTCTGTAGGGACATCCATCTTCTCAATGAACGTACTTGAACATCCACTGAAAAATGTCTATCAAGATATTGATATCGTCATGACGCCAGATGGACATACAACAGCGATGGTTCACAGCAATAACTGTACGTCGGACATCAATGCGTGGGTATTCCTCTTTGGTGAGTTTGCAGAATTGCTTGGCTGTAAGATTTCATCCGATGATCTCTATCGCATTCTCATCGAACAGGCAGCGCATGCCGATCCAGATACTGGCGGGCTTGTTAATTATAGCTTCTTGTCAGGCGAGAACCTTACGCGCACACAGAATGGCAGACCCCTATTTGTTCGAACACCACACAGCAGATTTAATTTAGCCAATTTTATGCTGACCCATCTCTATGCAGCGTTTGCACCAATTCGGATTGGCTTTGATATTCTCAGGCATGACGAGGGAATCGTCTTGGACAACATGGTTGCACATGGTGGCTTGTTCCGCACACCACTAATTGCACAGCAGACACTTGCCGATCTCTTAGACCTGCCTATCACGGTTATGGAGACTGCCTCGGAAGGGGGGGCGTGGGGCATGGCCGTGCTTGCTCAGTATGCAGTATGCGGAGACGGACGAACGCTTGCCATGTTCCTCGCGGAAGATGTGTTCCCAGCTGCAAGGGAAATCACACTGTTGCCGCGGTCAGAAGGGACACAAGGAGCACAGCGCTTTCTTAAACGCTATCGGGAGGCATTGCCCGCTGAGCAAACCGCAAGCGAGGTTTTGAGTCTTTACAATCCAGAAAAATAATGTTAAAATTTTGTCATTGAAAATTCTTAATATTTTAAGGAGGAGTTTTATGTACTTTGCAAAAATGATTGACCATACTTTACTCAAAACGGATGCACGTAAAGTAGATTTGGATAAACTCCTAAATGAGGCAAAGGTACATCATTTCGCCTCTGTGTGTGTCAGCCCTATCTGGGTTTCATATGCGGCAGAGCAGCTACGGGGGAGCGGCGTAAAGACTTGTACGGTCATCGGCTTTCCACAAGGAGCAACTCCCTCTGTGGTTAAGGCTTTTGAAACAAGTCGTGCCATTGAGGACGGTGCTGAAGAAGTTGACATGGTGATTCCTGTCGGACGTCTGAAAGATCAAGACTATGACTATGTGCGTGAGGACATTGTTGCTGTTGTTGCTGCGGCAAAAGGGAAAGCGCTTACAAAGGTCATCATCGAGACTTGTCTCCTCACAGATGAGGAGAAGCGGATGGCCTGCCGCCTTGCCAAAGAGGCTGGGGCTGACTTCGTCAAGACTTCCACGGGCTTCTCCACAGGCGGGGCGACGGTAGCAGATGTTAAGCTGATGCGGGAGACGGTCGGCGCAGAGATGGGGGTCAAGGCATCCGGCGGTGTTCGTAGCCGTGCAGATGCAGAGGCGATGGTTGCTGCAGGCGCGACACGGCTGGGGACAAGCAGCGGTGTTCAAATTGTTGCGGGAAAAAAGGAGGATATGTGATGAAGATTGCGGTCATTGGCTCTAATATGGTAGATTTGACCTCCTACATCCAACGAATGCCCATTCCGGGGGAAACCCTAGAAGCACCGGATTTTACGTTGGGCTGCGGAGGAAAGGGGGCGAATCAAGCGGTTGCTGCTGCCGTATGCGGTGCAGATGTCATGATGATGACGAAGGTCGGCAGCGATATATTTGCGGATAACACCATCAGTAATTTCAAGAAATATGGCATTGATACGACCTATGTTCAGAAGGTGATCGGTGTATCGAGCGGCGTTGCGCCCATCTTCGTTGATGAAAACGGGCAGAACAGCATTCTAATCATCAAAGGTGCAAACAACAAGCTCCTGCCAGCGGATGTTGATGCAGCGGAACAGGATCTGCTGGGGTGTGGTCTAATCATCCTTCAGCTTGAGATCCCTCTGGAGACAGTCTACCATGCTATTGCATTTGGGCAGAAGCACCATATCCCCGTTCTCTTGAATCCTGCCCCTGCAACGAAGAATTTGGATATCCGACAGGTCTGTGCCTGCGACTTCTTCGTTCCTAATGAGACAGAACTTGCCATCCTCACGGGAATGCCGACCGAGACACAGGATGATGTGGAAAAGGCTGCGACATCTCTGACGGCACGCGGGCTGAAAAATGTCATTGTTACCTTGGGCGAGCGGGGCGTACTCTGGATGACAGAGACGGAGAAGAAGTACATCGGAGCCTATCAAGTGCGTGCAGTTGATAGCTCTGGCGCAGGCGATGCCTTCATTGGCTGCTTTGCCAGCTGCTATGCGAGAGATCGTGATGTCACTGCAGCGATGCAGCGGGCTAGTGCGTTCGCCGCCATCAGCGTGACACGGAAGGGGACGCAGATGTCCTATCCGAGCAGTGAGGAGTTGTCTGAGTTTCTTAGGAACAATGAACAACTTCGTGTTTTGTGATTTAAAATATGTACATTAGAAAAAAATGCATTGACAATTCTAAAAAAAACAAATAAACTGAAGCTGTAATCGGTTACAAATTTATGAACATCGTGTTCTAATCCCGTAGCGATGATGCCATTATAATCCTGCTGTGTGCAGAGTTGCCTAAAAAGGAGTCGCGGCAATGAGCGTTAATATTTATGATGTCGCACAACGCGCGCGGGTTTCCTCTGCAACCGTATCGCGCGTCTTGAATGGCAGTCCCCACGTCAGCGAGACAACACGGAAGCGAGTCATGCGGACTATCGCAGAGCTTGACTATACGCCGAATGCGCTGGCACGAAAACTCAGTACAGGAAATACGGGCAACATCGGCTTTCTGATTCCAGATATAGAGAATCCTTTTTTCGCACATCTGTTGCGTGGAATTACAAACGCAGCAGATGAAAGTGGTTACAATATCTTCTTATACGGAACAGATGACAGCCTTGAAAAGGAGCATCGATTCTTTGACTCCGTGCGGACAGAGCGCCTCTCCGGTATTTTGGTCATACCTGTAGATGCTGAGAACGAGGAGACGTGTAAGTGTCTGCTTGCATTCGAGGAGGCGGGAGTACCAGTCGTGCTCATCGACCGTAGTCTCAAGCACGGACGATTCGACGGTGTTTTTTCCGAGGACTTTCGCGGAGCGATGGATGCTGTGGACTGTCTGTTTCGCGTAGGCCACCGCCGAATTGCAACCATCCGCGGGTCGGAGAACTCTCGTCCTGGTAACGAACGCTGGCTCGGATATCTGGCCGCCTTTGCGAAGTGGAATGTACAGCCGGAGGAACGGTATGCGGCGCAGGGAGACTTTCATCAGGAGCGTGCCTATGCGGTCATGCATCAGATCATGGAGCAGGAACAACCGCCGACTGCGGTGTTTGCGGCCAACAACATGACTGCACTGGGCTGTCTGCGTTATTTCAGAGAGCATGATCTGCGAATCGGCGAAGATATCTCCATGATCAGTTTTGATGAAATTGAGATGCTGCATTACGCCGGAATTCCTCTCAGCGTCGTTGACAGGGATGTCTATCGTATGGGGCGGGATGCCATTTGTCTCCTCACGCAACGGATTGAGGCATCAGAGGGGACGCATCTATCCGAGCTGGGGCGCCATGAAATCTTTTTGCCCACGCGGTTGATTCTGCGCGGCTCTGAGCTGTGGAAAGGAGCATTATGAAGATGAATCGCTATGAGGAGCTTTATCGGACAATCCTTCTTGAGCATGAGCAGGTGTTCACGGCACAGGATATGGCAGCCCTTTCCGCAGCCATTGAGGAAATTGCGGCCGCCGGACGTGTCTTTGTCATAGGCGCCGGACGTGAAGGGATTGCTGCACGCGGGTTCGCTATGAGACTCATGCATCTTGGCAAGGAGGTACACTGGCTGTGGGATGATACAACTCCAGGCATGCACGTTGGAGATCTCTTTCTTGCGGTCAATGGTTCGGGCTGCATCGGACACATCGACTACCTGCTGGATCAGGCACGCACGACAGGCGTGCGCCAGCTTGTCATCACAGGTGCACCGCATGAGCGGACGCCTGCTGCGGCGGATATCTGTCTCTTTGTGCCGGCTATGGTGTATAAGGGAACGGATCCCCGCACGATTCCGTCCGTTCAACCGATGGGCAATCTGTTCGAACAGCATCTCTTCCTACTGTTTGATCTTATGGCGATGCTGCTGACAGAGTGTCTCCATGAGACGCACGAAACAATGGAGGCGCGCCACCGCAACATCGAATGAGCAGATTTACAATCCCCTCTTTTCAATCCATACGCAGTTTTTGAATGGGAGGCAATTAGGTTGAAAGTACAGCCAGTAAATAAAGGCACACGAAAACAGGT
The DNA here is from genome assembly GCF_057271695.1 of Centipeda sp. (in: firmicutes). NCBI lineage: Bacteria > Bacillati > Bacillota > Negativicutes > Selenomonadales > Selenomonadaceae > Centipeda > Centipeda sp. (in: firmicutes). Next base: position 11 of record NZ_DBHIVL010000018.1, on the reverse strand, counting down.
CACAGAGTGAC
>NZ_DBHIVL010000017.1:0-35856 GCF_057271695.1 Centipeda sp. (in: firmicutes) | reverse complement strand
ACGAGGAATACAAACGCCGCAAAAATCTGTGCATGCTCCTCTGCTGCAACAGATACGATGCAGGATAGGGCGAGTTTCATCCCCCACCCCTCCTGCAATTTCTGAAATACGTGAACCATCATATCCACTCCTTTACTTGCTCCTTTCCGCGCATCAAAAAGGCGCACACATCCCTCGCGTGTGCGCCCTGTATGCAACTTTCCCCTAAGCCTTTGTGATCTCAACCATGACCTGATCGCCGTACGTGATGGCATCCGCCTCAACAGAGTCTTCGGTGTTCACCGAGAACATCGCCCCCGTCGCCTCATCCGTGAATGTGAAGGTCGTGAGTTTCGTGTCTTCCCCAGTCGGATAGGTGACTTTTCCAGTAACAACATAGTTTTTCTTCATTGTGATTTTCCTTTCTTGAGAAATGCAATTTTTCCTTGCGTTTCTCATTCATCATCCACTGTATCATAGAGCGTTTCTCTCTTGGCTTCCCCCTTTCTCTGCCGTGACGCTCCCGATTTGTTGCTTGTCTTCGGTCTCCCTTCCCTTGCGCGCTCAAGGGCGGTGCGTTCCTGCTGAATCCGCGCCTCCTTGATCTGCTTGTCGGTGATGCCGAGGGCATTGATGGTGCGGCGGTTCTCATCCGACGGATCGGCGATATAGTCCTGAATCGCCTCGCGCTTGATCTGTGCCGCTTTTCCCTTCTGCTCATACTCATAGTGCATGATAAACGCGTTCTTGCTCTCCTCTACGCTGCGGAATCCGAGCGCATGAACGAGTTTGTCGTAGGTGCTGTCATAGCGTGCGTTGACCCTGTGCCGCGTGGTGCGGGATTCGCCGAACGCCGCCTGGAACATATTCCCCAGAGCTGGCGATACGGCTTTCAGTGCTTCGATGGGATTGCCCTGCGCCAACTGATGACGCGCACTGTAAACACTGTTCAGGGCGGGCCCGCCGAGCTGCTGAATCGCCATTTCGCCGACACTCTCCGGCTTATGCGCACCGTAGAACTCGCCGCCGAACGCATTGCTCATGCCGATGCGCCCTGAGATGTCAAGACCGAAGGTCGGCGCAAGTATGCCGTAAAGCGCGGTTTCTGCAATCGCCTTTTTCACGGGGTCTTTGCCCGCCCAGCGCAGCACCTCTGCTTTGACTTCCTGCGCGAAGTCCTTGTCGTCGTCGCCCGCCACGAATCCGAACAGGTCGGAGAAGATCTGGTTTAACAGTCCGCCGAACGGGATGCTGGCAGGGATGCCGCAGAAAAGGACATAGGGGACAAAGAAGCGTACCTTTTGCCCGCGTGTGCCGTTCTTCATGATGTTATACATGAACTCGAACTGCATGATGGGGTACTTCTGGAACTGGGAGAGCTGCTGCGTGAAAACGGAGCCGGCGCGGAATATTCCCGGCGCGTTCGCCGAGGAGCAGTCAAAGTTCGCGTCGTCGTTGATCTCCTGTGCATAGGCAAGTGCCTCTGCCGAGAGTTCATCGCCCGGTGCGGTCTTCATTCCTTTCTGCTCCACGCCCTGATAGTATGCGCCGAGCACGGCCGCCTTGCGCATGAGCATATCGGCTTCCCGGAACGGGATGAGCGTCCACTCGCCGACTTTCTTGATGCCGCTGTAGATGCCGCGCACCCTGCCGCCGCGCCGCTGCGTATAGCCGCCGTTGTCGTCCGCCGCATTGATGTCGCCCAAAATCCCCGAAGCCTCGATGATCTTCTCGTCCATCGCCGATGGATGAAGCGCCCTTTTCAGTCCCTTCATGGCATAGCCGTAGTCGTTCAGCGCAGCTCCTATGTTGATGAACTGTGAGAAGTTGACCGTCGCCGAGGCGAAATTAAAGAGGCCCATCTTGGTGATGGCGTTCCATGTGGAGAGTTCCCCGTTGAGGGCAAGCGCAACGCGGTCGCCGAATTTGTCCGTGACATACTTGCCGATCGGCGTTTTCTTGATGAGGTCGTTGAGTGCCGTTTCCACCCGGCGTGGATTGCCGTTCACATCGTTGATGTAGTTCTTGCAATACTGCGCCGTGAGATTTTTCGGTTCATCGTCGAACCGCCCGAAGAAACGTTCGTACATACTGATTGCGGCGGGTTTGAAGTCCTCCATGGCGATGTAACGCGCCGCACTGTTGAAGTAGTGCGCGAGTACCCATTGTACGTCCTGGTCGAAGCCCTTGCCGTCCTTGCGCTCAAGGAGACTGCCGAAGAAACGGTGACGGGATTTGAGGCTTGCCCCCGCATTGTTGAGCAGGAGGGAACGCGCATCTGCAAGACTGATCTCCGTGCTCTCGGCGAGTTTCTGAGACATCTGTGCAAAGTCCATATCGCCGATGACGGCGGCGTTTTCCGTGCCGAGGTCAAATCCTTTCGGGCGCAGGATATATTGTTTGTCCTTATTCTTTGCCGCAATTTCGTTTCCGATCTTCACGGCTTCGTTCATCGTTCGCCCACTCGCTACAGAAGTATAACGTTCCTCTCCCGTCTTCGGGTCTTTGTACTTCTCATAAATCATCCACTCGTGGAAGAAATGCGGCATGTATCCCGTACGCCTGAACACAGGTTTGATGCGCTCTACGTAGCTCACGGAGAACGTACCGTCTCCCTCTGGAATGACACTTGTCACATTGACGTTTTCATCCTTCTTCATGAGCTCCAACGCCTCGGCATCCATCGTTTTTCCCTTTACGTCATAGGTTCTTCCTCCTCTCCACGTCAAAAGCACCCTGCCATCCGCACGCGGAACAGCACTGATGACATCCGCATCTTCAATCCAGTGGTTCTTTTTGAAGCTCTCCACGGATTCGGGGGCAAGCGTCTGTGAACGTGTCTTCACCTGTGTCTGCGCGTCGCGCAGCATCTTGTAGGCTTTCTCTAGCTCGCGGCGCACGAGCCTATATGCCTTAATGACGCGCTCGTTTGCGCCAAGGGAGCGAAGCTCGGCATCGGAAAACACCCTGCCCTCCGCGTCGCCCTGCCAGAGAATGGCCGTGATGGATTTCAAATCCTTCTCGTTCTTCACAAGCTCGTTAAATTCTTTGAGTGCCTTGCCGAACTCGTTGCGAAGTTTCTCCTGCTTCTTCATCGCCTTGTGCGCCAGATCATAGAGTACCTTCACGAACGGATTACGCTTTGCCACCTGCCGTACGCTCTTCACATCGTCTGCAAAACCGACATCATGCGTGTCGGGATAGTAGGTCACAGCGATTTTCCCGTCCTTCTGCTTTTCTTTGGAGATGATGTTCTTCTCTTGAATCCACCGCTCGCGAATGCGTTTTTCAAGGTCTTTCGGTGAGAGCGTCACCGTCCGCTGCACGCGTCCCGGCAGTTCGAGATTGTCCGCAGGAGCGACGCCGACAAGGCTGCGAATGCGGTCTTTGAGCAGCTTGAAGTTGCCCTTGGGGGCGTTGTTGCTCGTGTTCGCTGAGAATTTGGGCGTAGAAAAAGCACCCTGAGATTCAAGGTGCTTTGTATTCAGGCTGTTTTTGTGTCCTGTGTGTGCGCTTCCGCCGTGTCTTGCGTTGGCTCGTTCGAGGTCTCGCCAAGAATGTACTCCAGCAAGGAACTCTCGATTTCCTCTTTGCTGAAAGGCGGCTTCTTTGTAGATAAATCCACCATAATCAAGCATCTCCTTCATGGTTGACTTGTACTGCTCGAACAGTTCGTTGATCTCATCATCGGTGAAGTCTTCGCGTTTCGTGATACGCTCGATGATATTACGCTTATTGACGCGCGGCGAGTTGAAGATATTCCACTGTGTCTTGAACACGCGAAGTGCTTCTTCACGGGAGGTTGAGTTCTCATCCTCAAGTTCCTTTTGAATCTCTGCAAAAGGAATTCCCTGTTTGAGCATCTCATGTACCCGCGTTTTCATACGGGCAAGGACATTGGAGCAAATCGCCTCTTTACGCGCTTCACCGAGATTTCTTCCACCTTCATTATCCCCCTCCTTCCCTCTATTGTCAAGCGAATATTTCACCGTCGGCAAAGGTTTCCCGCCGCGCAGGGTAATACGCGCCCCCTCGTTTTCGATGCGGAAGATCGCTTTCCCCTCCGCGTCGCGAATCGAACCGACGAGATTCCCGAACGCCCGCGTCATGGCAACGCGCTGCGTACTCGTAAGCCCGCCCTGCGGCGTATGAAAATGGTCGTGGAATCGCCGCATGACATCACGAATCCACGCAACAACGCGCTGCACAAGGCCCGTGTCGCGTTTCCCAATGTCCCGCAGGAGCGGAACGCGGCGTTTCACGTCGGGCAGAGCGTCCGCAAGCATCTCCTCTATCACATCCGCGTCGCTCATCTCGGGCGCACCGATTTCCCTGCGGTATGCGTCAAGTTGCTCTTTTGTGAAGCCCTCCTCGCCGCTGATCGCCGCCACGAGGTCATTGTAGATGTCGGGATTGTTTGCCTTCATCCAGTGCATCGCCTCATGCCAGAACGTCCATTGCGGCGTGATTTCGCTGTCCACGTTGAGGAAGGTTACACCGTTCTGATGGAATCCATGCAGGGACGGATCGCCCTTGAAGAACACGACGGTTACGCCCATCTCCCGCCCCCAGTCTGCAATCACGCGCTTGCGCGGACTGACACGGTGCGGTGGGATGATTGTGATTCCGTCAAGCATTTCCTGTAGGGCTTCCTGTCGACGGGCGGATGTTTTCCGCTCTCCCGCGCTAAGAAGTGCCTTTGCGGCCTTCAAGAACTCCTGTTTTCGTTCCTCATCGGCAAAGGTGACTTTGCCGCGCTCATCCTTCGCGCCGTATTCGAGTGCGGCTTTTTTGAGCGATGGCGCGAGCTGTAAAATGTTTTCAAGTGTCGGTTCTTGCTTGCTTTCTGCCTCGTTTGGTGATATATTAGAGACAGAAGAAAGAACATCCTCTCCATCGCGACGAGAACGCATAGGCGCGGTGGCAGTAGCAACGGTTGAGCCGTCACCCTCGCCGCTCGCACTGGATGTTCTTTTTTTCATGCTGTCATACGTTTCCCAGCCCGACAAGAGCCATGCACCGCTATCATCATTCATGGAGAGAAGTGCCACATATCCGTTATGTTCAAGAACAAGCCGTGACTGCGTGCTTCCCCCAGCCGTCTTTTCTTGAATCACCTCTCCCTTTGCGATCGTCTCTACAATTTTGTCCAGCAGTTCAGAGCCGCTTTCAGGGACGTGTTTCGCAAGAATATGTGCAATCCCCTTCCCTTGCTTAAACTTTGCACCTTTTCCCGCTTCGCCCCACACAAAGTCAATCGCACCCACATCGGAACGTTCCATTGCGTTTTTGACATCCTGATGCGTTGCAACAACGGTCTGCATCGCTTTCTTGCCGTTTTCGATATTCTCAGCAACATCAGCTTCCTCCATCGCAATCATCCGCGCCATGACGGCTTCCACCTCGGGCGTTGCTCTGCCGCCCGTTCCCGTGAACGCCTGATAGACGCGCTGAAGGAATGCTCGGAACTTGGCGAATACGGAACGCAGTCCCTTTGTCGGGGCTTCGCCGTATTGGAGATACCGCTCGAAACCACGGGCGAAGCGTTCATGCTCCCACTGACGTTTGAGCTTATTCGCCTTCTTCTCGTCGCCCCTCTTGAGCGCAGCGCGAATCCTCGCGTCAAGGTATGCAAACTCGGCTTCGAACGGTGTCCCTTTGTACTCCGCCGCTTGACCTTCGCTCCACGCCGCCCATTTGCGCACGGTCTGAAGCTCCTCTGCGCTCGTCGGGGACATGTCTGCAAGTCGCTCAAGGTCAAGGAGGAAAAGATGCCCCATCTCGTGAAGGAAGGTGGATTCGTCCGCCCCCGCGAGGAGGGAGATGATCCGCTGCCCGTCCTTCATGTCCTGTGTCGTGCCCTTGATGATTGCGTTCATCTGCTGGTTGAACTTCTCGATGATGGAGATCGCCTGGTCGTCGAAGATGACATAGCAGCGACCGTCACGCCCGCCGACGTAGGTGATGCCCTTGATACCGACCTCGTTCAATGCGAGAGAGGCGGCTTTGTCGCCGAGTAATTTGCCGGAAACCTTTTTGTATATCCCTCTCCCGTTATCTATATTGCGGAGTACAATACGCGCAAGCTCTTTCCCTTTCGGCAAAGAATCCAGAAACTTCTCGTATTCTTCCTTTTGTTGTTCCAGTGTTTCTTCATAGGCAAAAAGAGAACCTTCAAGATCATCTCTCGATTTTTCAATATTTTCAATAGCTTTTTCAAAGTCGAAAATATCGTCATAATCGATCTCGCTTATCTCTTGAAAATCAAAATATTCCTTTTTCACTATATCCGCGTAGGCGTTCGTGCGCTCTGAACGAGAGGCTTGTGTATCCAGCGCGACACGCAGGCACTCTATCACTTCTTCCGTTTCACTGATTTCCTTTTCTGCAAATTTCCAAGTATCAATATCATCCGCGCTAAAGAGATTCTTTTCGGAACAGAGATCAACCAGCTTTTCCTGCACGAACTTCGGCTGCTCATCAAACGGCTTCTGCTCGTCGAGAAGAACGTCATTGTCAGGGATTTCGACTTCAAAGAGACTGCCGGGCTTCGGTTTCCCTATTTTGACCTTAGAAACATCCAGCTTCTTCAGTTCCGTCAACTCCCCCTCAAGATGTTTGATGCGGGAAACAAAGAACTCGTTTGTATGGTGAATTTGATCTGTCAAATATTCGGATATGGGTTCACCGCCGTGCCCTGACGAAATCTCACTCTGTAGTCGTTGCTTGTCATACCCGTTGGGCAATATTTTTTCAACCGCCTCCACGGTAGCTCCAACATTGGAATCAATGAGACGCAAAGCAGGTTGATACTCCTCAGCTTCTTTCTTTGTCGCATTCAAATCACGTTGAACGCGAGCTATCGCATCTTCCCGCTGGATGTTCAGTTCGGCTTCACTGCGATTCTCAATGATGCCAAGATCTATAACTGCATAATACAGTGAGCCCGAAAGGGATTCCATTGGCACGCCATTATATGTGATGCCGCTTGTATTGTTGTAGGTCAACTTTTCCCTATACCCTTCCGACACCTTCCTCTCTTTTGCAAAATACAGCCCCCAGCCGTGCACCTGTGCGCCCTCGCCCGTACCAATTGCTCCAAGGTCAAAGCCATCGAAGTCATACGGAGTACCGTGCCATGCGCTCTGGTTGAAACTTTCTGTCTCTATCGGCGCATATTGCCCCTCATCACTGTGAATCCATGCAATATCTTTCACAGAGACTTTCTTGGAGTAGACCTTGCCACTTCCTGCATAATCCTGCGCTTGTATCTTGCTTGGCGTAACAAAGACGCCCGGCGCAATAGGATAACTGCTATAAATAGTGACCTCGCCGTTCTTGAGAGCGGCTTTCCCATCAGTCTCCGTAAAATCCGGATATAGATAGGATTCGTCTTCATCCACCTTTGTTTCAAAGGCTTCTTTCGCCGTGAGAATATCATCCACCGAACGAATGCCCGTGTGTATATCATCGTGCATTGGATTTGTTTCTTCGATGATACGGAACTGCATTTCTTTACGGTCGTCATCGGATAAATCCGCCCGCTGCGCATACACATTCCCATCCGCGTCCTTGACACCGGAGAGCATGTCGCGTATACTGATGATATCAGAAGCTCTCGTTGACCCAACAAAAGGTGAAATTCCTTGCAGGGGACGAGAGCTTCTATTTTCTATGATTACATCATAGAGACTGATCTCCGCCGGGTTGAGTGTGATGATATTACCGCTCTCTTCACCGACAACACGAATTGTATGCAGTTCACCATTAACCCGCACGGGTACATAGAAGCGATGATAGGCACGTACATTTGGCTTCTTTGCGGTCTTTCGGTTCGGAGTGCTCTCAACAAGGACTGCATTTTTAAGTAAGTCACGAACAGAGCGAACGCTTGCCTGGCGGACTTTATATGTATCGGTATCAAGTCCCTTACGGCTAGAGTAGGTAACATGACGTGCTTTCGTTTCGAGATCAAACATCGCCTTTCCATCCGCAGACGGAATCGTCCCCTCTTTTTGTGCAAGTCCACGCAGGAAATTCAAAACATCCTTGTTTGACATCTTCTGTTGTGGCAGTGCCGCCGTAATATCAACCACAGGAACTTGCTCGTCCAGATTTACGCCTGCATTTAGTGCCTGCGTAAACCCGTCTGCATTCCCGCCGTATTGCAGGGCGAACCACAGACGATAGTAGTCCATCGCCGTGAAGGGCTTGCCCGTAATGGCACGCATCTTGCGGGCGATGATCTCGGCATGACGCGCAAGGAGGATTGCGCCCACAGAGGAGGAACGACCGACCAGCTTGTTCTTGAAGCTCCTGAGTTTGTCGCGCACCATCCGATAGACGTTTTTCGCGTCCGCGCTGAATCCCTTGAGAGCTTCGCGCTCGTTCTCGCTGAGTGGGTTTTCCTTGCTTTCTACCTCCGCAGATGATATAGTGGAAGTAGAAGGATCTTTACTCTTCCCATGGGTGTTCGGGGATGTACCAACACCACCATTATGGTTGGTCTCCTCCAGAAGGGTGTCGTCGGTGGTAACGGCAGACGGATTAGCACTCCCGTCAAAGAGTAAAGTTCCTCTTATTTTTTCCTTATGTGGCATAGCGGAAACGATAACATAGTAGTTCTCGCCCGTCTGTTCAAGTTCGAGATCAATCGGCATAAAGCCTTTGCTCTCGTCCCCCTTACAGTAGAGGACAAAACGATGCGGACGCTTCTCTGTCTGCTGGCTATACACCTGATTGAAATTTTGAAGGATATGGTTGATGTAATCCATCACGCCATATCCTTTTTGTTTCATCTGGGCGGCGTGCTCTTTGACTAAATGCACAAAACCGCCATCTTCTGTCCCCACGCGCAGACGAATCGGGGCAGACTTCACCTTGCCGCTCGTTGCGTCCTCAATCTCCTGCGGAATCTCCCCGAAGTTCCTGCTTCCGTTCGGCTTGATGATAAATTCCTGCGGGTCTGCCTCGGAAAGGGGTCTGCCCGATTCCGACCGATAGCCGGGAGGAAGCTCGTTCTCCGCCTCATTTTGGGCAGACTTCTCCCTGACGCTGTGAGAGCCGTTTTGAGCGCGTTCCCCACGCTGTGCAAGGGTTCTGTCGTCTACGGCATTTCGCGTCTCCTGTGCATCCTCCTGTGCGTTCTGTGAGGGGTTCACGTCCCCGCTTTTCCCCGCACGTGCTTCCTGCTCCGCACGCTTTTCCTCCCATGCTCCGATCTTATCGTTTGCCGCCCGGATTGCTTTTCCGCGACCACCTGCGAGGTCATATCCCAACTGTTTGGGAATATGGATCTTGTTGTCCGTCATGAAGCGTCCAAGAGAGCGTCCGAGTGCACGGCGTTCCTCAATGTTATCGGGCAGATGCGTCGGCACATTCGGGCGCACGCCAACAACAGGCACATGGGCTTTCGCCGAAGGAACTACCGTAGGCGGTGCACTCTGCTGTGGCGCATATGGTGTGATATTCGTCGCATTCCTGCTTCCATGCTCCATGAGCGTATCATAGAACTGTGCCACACCTGGGACATTTGCCGCGCGTGCGATCTGTGCAGTCGCCGCCCAGTCCTGCCGATTTCTTGCTGCGACATATTCGGGGATGGAAAGAAGCGGCTGTTCCCACTGCTGAACCTTCGAGAGTATCCCCGCAAGCTCTTCCTGCGAAACAAGTGTGTGCGGCTGCTCGGTCTGTGCCGTCTGTACCGCATCCGCCGTGCCACTTTGAAGTCCAGCTGCAAACGCATCCGAAATAGGAGGTTCTTCCTGCAGCATCTGCATGACGTTTTCGGGCGGAGCGGGCATCTCCGTCGGTGCATTCTGCGCGGGAACGATCTGCTGAACCGTCGGGGGGACTGCTCCGTTCTGTACGGGCTGTGCATTCGCCTGTGTCGCAAGAGCCGCAAGTGCCTGTTTCGTTTCCTCGATCTGCTGCTGGCTTTCAATCGCCGCCCGCGTCTTCTGCGCCCGCTGTTCTTTCCCGAGCGTTGTCATGGTCTGAACGATGCGCTGCGGGTCTTTCTCGAAAATGCCCTTTATGTCCTTGCGGTCAATGAGGCTCTGCCACTCGTTGACGTGTTCGGCTTCCAAGGCGGGGTCTGTACCGCTTCCGATGGGCGTGTCACGCGCCATCTCTGCCGCCTGCAAGATTGCAGCGTGCTGTTCTGGTGTCAAGGAATCCGTGTCGATGAGCTTCTGAATCTTTTCCTGAGTCGCCGCAATATTTGTCTCGTCTGCGATGAGTCCTGTGAAGTCTGGCATCACAGGCGCAGCAAGGGAATGTGCTCCTGCTCCGCTGAACTGTGCACCCGTCTTGATGATCTTCGTCGGGACAAGTGGTTCGCCGTTCTCGCTCGTCCCCATCGCCGTATAATCCGTTTCCTGAACGACCTTGTTTCGCTCCGTGGAGTTGCCGATATAGCCGCCCTTACCGTCGTAGAGAACAACGTGCAGCTGCGGGTCGCTCCCGTCACCGTAGACAATGACATCGCCCTCTTCGAGACTGTTTGGGTCAAACGGAATGACGCGATCTCCTGCGTGCTCAACAAGGCGGTCGACATTGACAACGCCGTTCTCGAGTTCCTGCGCAAGGAACGGACAGGACTTCGCCCCGATCTTCGTTACAGCTTCGACACAGCCCTGTGTTCCGTTGTCCATTGTTACACCGATATAAGGCGCAGCATCATCCGCAAGGTTGCGCATACGCTGCGGGATAGAGGTATCGTAGCCGTCCAGTCCGCCCAAGACCTTACGCACATAGTCCTGCGTCTCCTCAAACGGCGGGATTCCACCGTGCTGCTTGACGGCATTCGGGCCAGCGTTATATGCTGCGACCGCCTTTTCGACATCACCGTCAAATGTATCCAGCAGTTCACGCATATACTTCGCGCCACCCTCAATGTTGCCGGCGAGATCGTTCGGGTCAACCCCAAGTCCAGCCGCTGTGTCGGGCATGAGCTGCATCATACCGATTGCACCCGCCTCAGAGCGTGCATCCTGATTGTACTCTGATTCCGTCTGCGCGATGGAGTGAAGGAGATTCACGGGAATGCCGTACTTCTCTGCCGCCTGTGCAATGAGTGCGTCGATGTTCTCATTGCCAGAGGACTTCATGGGGGCATCCGAGGAAGGACGCGACACTCGATTACCCAAACGCCGCGCAATGGCCATTCCGCCGACGAGCGGAAGGCCGCCGGCAACCCCCATCCTTGCCGCATCCCATTGTCCTTCTGTCCAGTTGGATGGGTGCAGTATCTGGGCTGCCGTATTTGCACCATTTCCCATTGCGGCAGCCTGAATCCCCTCCTGCGCCCCCTCTTCATACCCCTGCAAGACTGCTTCTGCTGCCGTCTGAGGTGCATACGCCGCCGCGCGACTAATTCCGTTTGCAACAGGATTCTTAAAGGTCGGTGTCTTTACACCGAGTTTGCCGAGAAGTCCACCCTCAAGGGCATTTGTTGCCGTGAGAAGTGCTGCATTCTTTTTGAACACATCCCACGACGCCGCATTTGCCGCCTCACGGGAAGCACCATTTTCGAGCATTTCGCGCTCTGTGCCGCCGCCTTCCATCATCGCTTCGACGGGTCCCGTCGTTGCCCAACGCACTGCACCGGGAGCAAAATAACTCAGGAGTCCTCCGACTTTCGGAACATTCCCCGCAAGTCTGGCCGCGCCCGCTGCAATTCCACCGACGGGCGCAAGCACGGCGACCGGTGCCATAGAGAGCATAGAGCCGGCCACCATCGCACCAGCGGAGAGGAATCCGTTCGGGTCGAGGACATAGGAAAGAGAGAGCTCGGGCTCACGGTATTCTGGAAGCTGTGCTTCCCCCGCTTTCCCCTTCTCGTACAGATAATTGCTCACAGAATCTGCGCCGAGAAATTGTGCGTAATTAGCAAGCCCCATTGTGATATTGTTCGCGGTGTGTCCGACGAGCTGCCCGAGATACGGAATCTTGTGATAGTTGTATTCCCGATTCGTATAGTCGGCGAGACCGGACACGTCGCCCGCCGAGATGTATTTCCACGCGCTGTCATCAGGGGGAGCGGAAGCCTGTGCGACGGTATTTGCACCCGTGCCCCAATCCCGCTCCACACCTGCGCGCGCCGCAATTCGATCCAGCCAACTCATACCAATCTCTCCTTATCCGTCTCTTCCGTATTTTCTGCCCTCTCCTGAGAGCAAGTCCTCCGCAGCCTGTTCCGCCAACTCACCGCCAACAGACCGAATGATCTGTTTCAACTGTTCCACGGTATACGGGAAGCCGTCGCGGGCGTTTTGTTCCAGGATATTTTGCCCAAAACTGTATACCGAATTTTTGTTATCAGGGTCAACATTATCGTATTCATTGAGTACGACAAGAGCTTTATCCCGTGCATCGGCAAGAGGGTTCGCCCACTCCTCGCCGGGGTGATCTTCATCCCACATCTGCGCCTGTTTGAGAATGTTCAGTGCCTCATTGGGTTTTAGTCCACCGCCCTGTTGAGCACCACTGCGTCCTCCACTGCTCCCCGTACGTTCACCGCGCATCTTCGCCTCTTCCAGTCCGTATTCACCACGAATTTTCGCCGCATCCAGCTGTGCCTGTGCCTGTCGCTGAGAGTTCTGACGACTTGTCGCGGCGACCGTATCCGTGTTGTAGTACTGCCATGCGTTCTTTTGATTCTCCATATCAATGTCCGCACCGAGTTTGTCATAGTTGTACTGAAGTCCTGCAAGATCTTTTGGTGAAATCGTTACAGGAAGTACCTGCACACCGCCGCGTACACGCCCCTTGGTATCATGCGTCATGGCTACCTTTGTCCCGCCAAGGTCGATGGTGTCAAGACGCAGATCGGGATTCGTCGCATTGATAAGCCCCGCAAGATCCGAGACCTTCATGTTCGAGTCTGCCGCTGCCGCCGCGATCAGATACGCCATCTGCGGCGAGGAGGATGCTGCTGCCGCCTGAGCCAGTGCGTTCTTCTTCATCTGCTCCTGCATCTGCTGCGTGCGCTCTGCCATTACAATTTTAGCAATGTTAGAGGGGACACCGTTATCCTTGAGGTACTGCCGAATCTCGCGGTCGCTCATCTTTGCCGCACGCTGCTGTGCAAACGCCTTTGCGATCTCCTCAACTTCCTCCGCATATGTCCGCTCCTTCGGAATCACGCCGCGATCCTGAAGGTATTTGAAGACATCAGCCCCCGAGATAGCCCGACCAAGGGAATCGTTTTGGCCGGGCAGGGTAGGGTTTGCCGTGCCCTCCATTCCGAAGCCCGCATTGGGGTCAAAGTTCAGAAGGTTTCTCCCTTGTGGGCTATATCCTCCGAGCTGCCCTGAGGGCGGTGTCATCGGCTCTGTCCCGGTCACTGGCTGCACAGATACGGCGGGCGCAGGAGAAGCCGCCTGTGGCACCGCACCCGTCTGCAAAGACGCACCTGAACGCGGGATAATCTGCTCTGTCCCCTGTCCAACCATGCCGCCAAGAATATTCCGTGCTGTCTGCCCCGCCCATGCGTTTCGCTGCATCATCTGTTCCTGCATATCAGGGTATTTCTGATACATCATGGGTGCAATTGAACGATTGACTTCCCCTTTGAGTTCGGAGAGGTTCATCCCCGCACCAAGCCGCGAGAGATCAAGTCCCATGCTCTTACCGATACCGCGCCATTCATCCGCGCTTGCATGTGCTTTCGCTTGTATCTCACGGAATTTCTGCACATCGGGCGAATCCTCCGCATAGCCGTTGTTGAGGAGATACTGCGCATCGTTGTCCGCCTGCATCCAGTCTCTCTTTGCCTGAAGAAGGTGCGTTGCAGGGTTCTGTCCGAGCAGACCATTGCCGTAGTATTTGTCCGCCATTGCCTGTGCTCTTCTGCGTTCCTCGCCCGACGGGTCGGTAATTCCGGCGAGCCGATCACGTGCCTTATCAAGACCACGATTGAAATAGTTCTGCGCCCATGACATCGTTCCCGCATGCCCAAGCATGTAACCAAGTTGTTCCCAGTCCATCGTTTACCTCCGTTCATTCATGCCATGTCGCACGGTCGCCGCCCCTTGCAACAAAACCATCCGCGATATAGGTGTTCGCGCCACTGACCTCAATGTCGTGCACAGGACGCTCGCCGCTATAGGTCAACCCGTAAACTGCACCAACACCATGGAGCACATCGCCGATGCGCATATCTCCGAGCGTCTTGTATGTTCCATCCTCCATCAGGAAGGGTTGCGATAGCGTTGCCGAGGTATGGGTAAGCCGACACTGGATGTTATACACATCCGCATAATGTCGCGACATAACGTTCACGACCTCTGCTTCCTGCTCCGCACCATCTGCGTATGACATGACCTTATCGCCGACTTCGATGTGCTCAATGCTCTTTTCCGAGCCGTCCACCATTTTGATCTTTGTACCCGGCGGGAAACAGAAAAGCCCCATACCGAGCCCCTGTGCCGCACCGCCAACGACGCCGCCAAGAAGCCCGCCGAGGAAACCGCCTCCTCCAGATTGCGTTTGCGTCGAGGTCTGCGTACTTGCCCCCTTACCTGCAATACCCGCAAGAGCGTTCGTTGTTGCTCCGTTGAGCCCCATTGACGCATTCCACGCACGGAACGCGGGATTCTGTGCCGCCTCCTGTGCGGCGGCGGCAAGGGCAACCCGCGAACCTGCCAAGTTGGCAAGATTTCCATACAGAGCACTGTTCTGGGCGTTACTGCTCTGCGTATTGGCAAACTGCTGCTGCGCGAGATTTGCCTGTTGCCCAAGGGCATTTTGCAGCTGCTGATACTGCGTGTTGTAGAGATTGCCAAGGTTGTTCGCGAGTGCCGTTGTATTGGTATTCTGCTGCTGTGTGAGCCCCGCAACCTGATTGATGTTCGACTGATACTGACGTGCCACCTCATCGGCGGCATTGCGCTGGATATCGTTCATCGCTCCCGTCGTTACAGAGGAGTTTAGGACGCCGCGATTACCGAGATGCGCAAGTGATTTTCCCATCGTGTTTTGAAGTGCCGAGCGAATACTGTTTTCCATATTCGTTTGATACTTCTGCGGAAGTTCTCCTGAGGCAAGCGAAGCAAGTGTCTTGTTTGCCGTCTCCGTACCTCCCTGATAGACCCCCGCAAGCGTTCCGAGCCGTCCCGCACTTTCTTTCGCAAGAGTCCCCATCTGCCCCGAAAGGTTTCCAAGGCTGCTGTTTGCCGTTCCTGCCGCCGCACTGTTCGAGCCGATGAGTCCTCGCATTCCATTCGTCGCGTCCCCAATCTGGCTCTGACCCTGCTGATTGAGTGAGTTGAAATCCACCTGTACCGCACCAAGCGAGTTCTCGAGGAGCTTGCGTCCGAGATCGTTCAAATAGTAGGCGTTCGGCGCGACCTTTTTTGCATAGTCCGCGCTCGCTTGTGCAAGCTGAATCTCTCCCGGCGTCGGTTGGTAAGAGTTCTGAACCGTCG
Organism: Centipeda sp. (in: firmicutes); assembly: GCF_057271695.1. NCBI lineage: Bacteria > Bacillati > Bacillota > Negativicutes > Selenomonadales > Selenomonadaceae > Centipeda > Centipeda sp. (in: firmicutes). Next base: position 20,446 of record NZ_DBHIVL010000017.1, on the reverse strand, counting down.
TGGTGTGGCTACCACCGCCCTTCTTATACCGCACCATACGCCCATAATGCAGCTCTACATAGGTGTCCTTCTCCTCCTGCGGCCACCACTCCTCGCCTTCATACGGATTGCCTTGATAGCAGTTCAATATCGTCACTTCCTTTAGATTTCCCATGTCACAAGATAGGCTGTCGTTCCCGTCTCATCGTAGGTGTAGCCGGGCGATGCTAAAAACCATTTCCCAGTATCCCGATGCGTCGCATAATACCGCCTTGTCCCGTCCGGCAGTTCTTCTGTTCGTTCAATACGATATCCGAAAAGACGTGCATAGGCACGAATTTCCTTGCGGATGCAGATCGTTCCACCCTCATGGATACCGAGTTCCCGCGCCGCCTCCTCCACCTTTTCCTTGAAATAGCGTGCGTCCCCGGCAAGCTGTGCAATGATGACCATATCCGCACGAAAACAAACCTCACAAAAGCCCTTATCAGGGACAAAGAAGAACTCGTACCCCTCTGTTGGTTGAAACAAGTCTTGCGGGTTCTTGCGATTGTAGAACGCAATCCATTCATCAAGCGTCATAGATCAACCACCTCCAACATGAGATGCTTCATCTGAAACGGCGTTGTTGCGCTCACCGTGGTCTGGATGCGCGGCGACGAATGATTGCAGCGCACCTTACGACGGGCATTGGACGGCATCTTGAGCCGCACATTGTCAATCTCTACATTCACATCTCCCGCCTGTGCTGCGGCCATGGAGGAGTCCACACTACGCACGAGAATCTTCTCCGTGCTGATAAGGTCTTTCGGACGCAAACGAAATTCAATCGGTGTGTCTCCATCCTTCAGGTTCTCCTCATCCATCTCATAGAGTGCCTTGCCAGAGGCGACGACAACCGAGTCCATTGTCTCGTTCACCGCTGTCACGGGAACGGCGAATTTCAGCGTTGTTGCCGCACGCACGGCATAGTTGTATGCAATGAACGCCCCGCGCTTTTCCTTTGGCTGAATGAGGAGAAGTTTTCGGCGGCGCAGATGAAAAAGAGCAGGTTCATAGAGCCCGCTCGTTACGAGGATATTCCATTTTTCGCCGAGATCACCCTGCGCGATATTCCCGTAGTCCATCGTTGTGGACATGGTTTTCATGCCATGACGGCTGACGAACACGACATCGTTGCCCACCGCCTCCGCAGCATTCCGTCCGACCGGATCCGTCTGTGTCGCAACGCGGTAGATCATCCACGAGGAGACTTCCTTGTCGCCCGTGAGCTGATAGATCATTCCGTTGTTTTTGAGGATGAGGAGATCGGTTGCAAGCGGGACGACGGCAATAATATCTGCGCTGTCCCCATAGCCGACATCAATCCATGCACCCGTAGAGGCATCGTTATCATCTGTGTTCCACGTCTCCCCGTCGCCCACAGCAGAGAGGAGCACACGGTCGGTTCCTGTACGCACTACACAAAGACGTGCGCCACGGTCGAAGATGAGATCACAGACAGGGCCCTTGGGAACGATCTGTACGCTGTTCTCCTCCGCAAAGTTGTAGAATTGCAGCTTGTCCCCCGAGGCAATCCAGATACGGTTTTGGAACTTCACGCAGATAGGGCGTTTGTCGCCTGTGAGTTTCCCAACCTTGACGGGTGCGACATGAAGTGTCGGCACTTGATAGATACTCCCGTCCCGCAGAAATACGAGAAAGATATTGCTGTCAATGTCGTAGTACGTCCCTAAGATATCTTCAGGAAACGTCACGAGAGGTTTTGAAAGCCCGCCACGCGCCGTAAGCGACCGCTGATACCCGAGGAAATAGAAGTTCTGACATTCCTGCATCTCGTTCATAGCGATAAGATCGCCTTCACTCATGACATTGATACCGCCTGAGAAGTCATTGAATACCAGAGGACGCGCGTTATGCTTCATCATCCGCCGCATGGAATCACCTTCTTCAGCTCGTCGGCAGGGTCACATTCACGACATTCAGATCTGCGTGCCCATTTGCCGCCCGTGCGAAGATTGTCCCCTTAAACGGAAACGGCGTGAGCGGATTGAGAATGAACCCCGAACCGTTCACCTTCTCCGTCGAGATTTCAACCCCGCGTTCCGGCGCATAGAGCGTTCCCTGATTCTCCGTGATCAATGTCCATTCGTCCTTCAGCTTGTACTTCATCATGATCTCCTTTCGTTATGCGGGCGCACTCTTCACGTATGCGCCATAGAGCCGGCAATCCTCCATTGCAATAAATCTGCTTGCGTAGTCCTTCCAGATGTTCTGTGCCTTGTACGTTTGAATCATGGCACGCGGAACGACAAAACGGCATTCGGCGGGCAGATCGGCTAGAATATCCTCGGTGAGTTTGAATATGAACTGCGTGCTGTCGATGATGAGATAGCGCAGATTGCGGCAGTTCTTGAACATATCGGTGTCAAGGCTGTGCTGCACATAAGAGTGACCGACATGCTCTTTATAACTCCCCACATTTCTCGTATCGAAATTACGTAGTCGAATGGATTCAGCGGGTACTGTGTTGAAAAGATATCTTATATCACAGACGTGCCCCATGTTCATCGAGAAGTCAATGAACGCAGCTCCGTAAGACGAGGCAAACAGATTTGAGATATCCGTTACATTTGGCGTAGATACATGGAAAACAAGCCCTTTCTTTCCATCAATCTCGCAATTCTCGGTATATGTCCCCTCAAACATCCCCGACATATTCTCCACAGAGGCGTAGTCAAACGCCGTGAAGATCGTCTGTTTGCACGGTGTACCGCGATAATCCGTTGCCATGACAGCCGGATTGTATCCGGCACCCGCAATCACGACATCGCCGAGGTTGTTAAAGCGATAGAACATTCCCTCCATGTGCTTACACTTACCAGTCTTTCGCATCTTCTCGCCGATGGTAAGCTCTGCGCGGGCATAGGCGAACATGTTCACCGTTGTTTCTACGTTCGAGATATCAAGCATCGTAAGGTCAAGCTTCAAAGGTACAAATGGTACAGTCTCATTCCCGCAGCCTTGAAACATTCCGCCCATCGCCTTTGCCTTTGAGGTATCCCATGCGGTAAAGTCCAGCCTGCACACACGTCGACATCCTGCGAACATCTCGGCAAAGTTCGTGCACTTGCTCACATCCCACTTAGATACGTCAAGGGATTCCAGTTTCCAGCAGTTACGAAACATCCCGCGCATATTGATCGCACGCCCCATCTGCCATTTCGACACATCAAGCACGCTGAGTTCATGACAGTCGCTGAACATATCGACAAAATCCTCAACGTTTTTCGCCTGAAATCCTGCTGCATCCAGCGCAGAGAGTTTCGTGCATTTTGAAAACATCCCGTGCACGTCTTTAACGGGACACTCCTGCGGAATTTTGAAGTTGAGCACTGCTGTGAGGGACATACATTCATGGAACAGCATGCTCATATTCGTGACGTTCCAGCCCGTTCCAAAGTCTGCAAAGTCCACAAGCTCAAGACTGAGCGCACGATTGAACACCCCTGTCCAGTCGGGGATACGCTTTAGCAAATCGCTCGAAAGCGCTGCCATGAATTCCAGGCGGCTCGCAATCTCCTCACGGTCGAGCTTCTCTTTCCCCGCCGCTTCAACCTTCCATTCCACAGGGTCAAGCGACACAAGCGTGTATGTTTTCTTCTCATCCGAACGGAAGCACTTCATGCCGAGCACAAGGTTTTCCGTCGGAAACGCCTCGCCCGCATGCGTGGAGCGCAGTGTATTCAGGCTGTTATTCCATATATCCCGCGCTTCCTGCACAGTATTGGATGGCAGCACCTCTCTGTAGTCCTGCATAGTCTCACCTCCTATTTTGCGTACAAGAAAAGCACCATCCGAAGATGCGTGCTTTTCACTCAATCATTCAAAACAAGTCGCCGTGTGTCCCTGTCCGTGTCAAGGTTTCACATGCCTGTTGTCAATACAATATATGTCTGAATACCGTTTTCTACCCAAGACAAGTAACATCAAAGAGTACGCGACGTTTATAGAATCCGTTCGCGATGTTTGAAATATGGCTCATATCAAAGAGCAGAATTCCTCCCGAGGCGATATGTTTCCCGCTGATGTCATGGAAATAGAGCTGCGTGGAAACATTGCGATACGGATGCCCGCCCACGAGCTGGCTTGCCGTGACGCGTTTAATATTGCTGTTCTGTGGAACATTGCACTCCAACCCCTCTAATCCGCTGTGCCCACGGAAGTTACGCAATCCCGTAGCATCCGATATGCGAATTCTCTTGGTACCATCTGGAAGAATAGGGTGAAAGTCGGTGGTCCAGAGATAATATTCGCCACTTCCGATATGGATGCGCTCCCCGTTTTGTCCAATGTGGATATCTCTTGCTCCTCCTCCCAATAGATTTGTCATCAGCCGCACCGTACCGAGCACTCTGTACTGTGGCGGCGGTGGTGTCGGCGGGTCTGGTGGTTTCGGCGGGTCAACAGGTTTTATCCCTGTTCGTGCGATTGCCATGCGCACGCCTCCAAGGCGTTCCACATAGCCGCCGATTGCCTCGCTCGAACCAACGGGACACAGAGGCGCATAGCATTGAATGTTACCAACATTCAGGGGAAGTGCCCCACCATATCCGCTCGCCTCACTGATCGTTGTATAAAGGGGGCATGAATTACGGATGCCGCCGAGCCTCTCCACATAGAGGCGTTTTCCAAGTTCTCCCATTATTCCACCCAAAGTTTTGTGCCGTTGCCAAAAACGAGCACGTTGCCATTGATCCTGTCTGCGACCTCCGCTCGCCCTGCACTCTCCGCACGTCCCGAAATGTTAATACCCCATGTCCCTGTCGCCCCCGTACCATTCTTCGGCGTGTAGGTAGCGGGGATATTCGCCCCGTTCCCATCTGCCGCAGCACGGTCTGCTGCATTCGCATGGGCGGCATTCGTCACCGTTCCCTCAATGCGCGGGACGGCAAGCGTACCAGAGGCGGGGTTATAGGTAAAGTCGTTTGCGTATTCGCGCTGCGTCTCCGTCTGCACCGCAGAGAACCAGACATGACGCGGCGCATTCTGCGAAGAGATTACCCCCTTCACATTTGCTGCCGTCGTTGCCGTGACAGAATTCCCCGTACACGAATCTGCCTCCACTTTCGTGACATTGATCGTAACGTCTGCAGAGCCGTCAAACCCCGCCGCCTCCGACGTTGCCTTACCCGTGAGGCTGATATTCCGCTCGTTTTTGAGAACCCCCGCCGCGTCCTCGTCCCAGCGCACAGGATCAAGCTGACGCAGTGTATAGGTTTTCTGCTCGTCCGTGCGATAGCACTTCATACCGACGTAGAGATTCGCCGTAGGGAAGAACTCACCCGCAAAATTGCTTGCCACCGCTGCAAAGTTATCGTTGATCGTCCCTCTACTATTCTTGACGTTGTCCTGTCCCTGAAGCATTTTGAAATCCTGCATATCCGCCCTCCTCTAGTAGCCAACTGCCGTCCATGAAACTGTCCCTGTTGCCGCCGTACCGTCGCGCTTATGTAGGATACAGCGGAAAAAGTCCGTCCCGATCATCGTGATCTCAGGCGTGAGAGTTCCGTCTCCCGTATTCCCGCGTTGGAGCGAAACGGTGACCTCCGGCTTCGTATAGTAATGTTTGTGATACGGAATCTCCGTTTCCTTTGCCTCCACGTGTGCCGTGCCACGGTCAACGGTGTCGTCGATATCCACATTCATCACGACATCATAGATTTGCGGGATTGCACCGAGGCTGCCCGTTGTCATAGAGATGCGGACAAGTGCCTGTTCATACTCGTATTCACCGACATGGAACGGGCGGAACATCTCGTATCCAATGGGGCGCATGAGACGGCTCTTGAACTCTGCGAGCGTCATACCATTGCCAACGGCAACCCCTGAAATAGAGGCATCACTTGCACGTACTACGGTGTCATAGAACCCAATACGCTCTGTGAAATGAGACATAAGAGGCGGAACAAGTGCCTCTAAAACCACAAACTTCTCCGAAAGCAGAGAACGTGGCTGTGGGATTCTGTCGCCCTGTAAGCAGATCCCCTCCACAAGCAATGTGGAAAGCGGCGGCAGGATCTCCGTACGCAGACTGATCCGCTCCACAAACGACCAATACAAATGCAAAACTCCATGCGTCTCTTCCTGCATGGAGATCTCCTCAGCAAAAGAACGATGCGCTGTGAACACCTGTCCTTGGGAATCCAGGAGACCGCCTCCATCACGCAGGATAAACGAGAGTTCCTGTCCCTCCTGCTGCGTACCGTCAAATCCCAGTGCTTCTGAAAAATATGACTGTGGCTGTGGAATCCTCTCGTCACGAATACCGATCTGCTCGACGATTTCTGTCTGTATCGGCGGCAAAATCACCGACGAAACCCCGATTTTCTCTGTAAAATTGATATAAATATGTCCGTGCTGTGCATGAAGAAGCACCGTACCAAGACCGACCTGCTCCACGAACTCCACACGTATTGGCTCTTTCTCGGCAACGAGAACCGAATCCTTTGCGCTAACCTGCACCGTAACGATATGAGGGGAAACCTCTACTGGAACAGAATCCGTCGCAAGAGCAACGTTTTCTGCAAGAGTGGTGTGATATGCCGTCACACTGGAAAACGCACCATCCACCCCAACCGTCTCCGCGTGATTCTGCGTGATCTCCACCGCACCGAACAGCGCAAATATACGCTCCGTGCGTGGATCGGCAAAGTCAAAAGCGCATTCGTCAAAAGTATATGGATGTATGAGGCGGAAATTCGGCTCTGTCTGTTTTTTCTCCGCACTCATCTCACATGCCTCCTACCTCAGCCCGTAAGCTCTCCGAGCACAAACTTGAACGTCAATGTGTAAACATCCTCCGTCCCCTTATTCACAACAGGGAAGGTCACACGGTCAATGATGCCGTAGTTGTTTGTCGCCGATGGCATACCATCATTGCAGTAACAGACCGCTGCCTCTGTGATTGCACCAATTGCCTGCCCTGTACCAAATGTCGCGACAAGTTTGCACTCCTTTGTTCCATTTGTATGGAAATACTGTGCAAACTGTGCCGCAAGAAAGTTCGTGAGTTTCGTCTGCTCCGGCGCAGCCGCATTCGCCCCCGTCCCGACAGCGATATACCGCAAAACCTTATTCTGCGAGTTATCGAGCTGCGGCTGGAACAACCGTTCAAAGATGAGGTCAAAGCCCGCGTTCACGATGAGATTGTCCTTGCGTACAACCTCCTCCGTACCGTCCGCATGGTGCAGGACACCCTCGAAAGAACCTTTGAGATGAATGCCATCTACCTTGTTCATATTCATCACTCCTATTCAAATGTCCCCGCGAAGACAAGGCGCATGAGATTCTTGAGCGGTTTCGCCGCTGCGCTCCCCTCTGTGCACACATCCCCTGCGAGGCTGTATAAGAAAAGCCGCCGCACCGCCGCTTCCTGCACAATGCCGACGGCAAGGCAGTCGTTCGGTCGAAATGCGATTGCTGCACGCACATAGACACCATCCGAACCGACAATGCGGAAATCATTGAGACGGCGGTCATATTCAAGCACGAGACTGCCATCGCCTGTCAGTGCGAGAATCCGCGTATCAGACAGGCCATCCCGCAGACGAATCCAGAACATCAACGAGAACTGCTGTGGAATCTGCAGCTCATAGGACACATCACTTTTCCACGAGAGGCGCAGCCCCTGTGTCCATCGTGATGGCGCATACACGACATTTTTCTGCGTACGCACCGTCGCTCCCGTTCCTGTGAGTGTGCCGTCCAGTGAAATTACTGCAAGAAAACGCGCTGTATCCAAAGGATCATAGCGTGCAATCTCATGCAGTACCTCAACACCTCTGAGGTCGCCTACCGTGCCATTCCACATAGTATTCGCAGCTTCTTCGCTATTCCATGCGAAATCCAAATCGTCAAAGACAAGGCTGCTGTTTGTCTCACCGATGACGCTTGCCTCAAGCCAGTTGCGGGCACGGTACTTTTGCGGAAGCCTCACATCGATGAGATATTCCCCACGCAGTGCGTCCTTTTCGAGAAGCAGAGACTCACGCGCCATGTCGTAGTAGAGATTGATCTTATTTCCGTTGTAGCCCGTCTTTTCCTGATCGAGCCGGATAATCACATTTTTGTGGATATCTGTCTCATTCGTGAGCAAAAAAAACGAGGCGTTTTTGGAGTAGTTGTCATGCTCGTCAATCGCCTTGATGAGCATGTAGTAACGCCCCGTGTTTGGATAAATAAAACGATGCTTATTGAGCTTCGTCGTGAAAATCGTAAGAGCCTTATCCCACTCGGGGGTAATTCCAACCTTGACTTCATACCGTACGTTATAAATGGACAGTGGATCCCACATAAAATCTAGCTGCGGGCCATTACGCTCCACGATGAAGTTTTCCACATCGGGCATAACGCAGTAAAGAACCTCGGATTCGCCCTCACCGTATTGGTCATAGTACGCAACACGAAGTCGTTCAATGATCGCTCCACCAGTATAGAGAAAGATATTATCCACAGATTCATAGCGCACATCGTTGACATAGATGTATGCGCCGATGCAGTCCAGTGGTATCTCAAGGAAAGTGATGAGCGTTCCTTCCTGTGTCTTTGTCATCGCAACATCGCGCGGCTTTGTGGGGCGTGCCTTGGTATAACTGAGTTCTGCCGGGTGACTAACCTGCCCTTGTCGATCAATGGCAAAGAGAAAGATGTGCCCTGCATAACTCGGCGGCAGGCGTGCAGATTCCGAAAGAGTTGTTCGTTCCAACAGCCCAAATTCACTGCCGACATTCTTATTCGTCCGAACCTCATAATAGTTCAGCTCTTTTGCGCCGAGAGAATGATCCCATTGCAAGAGTCCACCGAGCCGCGAGAATGTCAGACGGAAGTTGCGCGGAGAAAGAATCTTCCCCTCTTTATCCGCCTCCACCTCATCCGCCGTAAAACTGTTCGCCGCATTGATCTGCGTCGTTTGCTCCTGCATGAAGCTGCGCAGGACAGAGAGGAGATACCGACCATCGCCCTGAATCGCAGTAGGAAGAGGCGGTGTATGGAGAACTTTTTTCTGAATCTCAGCCATTCCCCATCACCGCCCCCGTGAGAATTGAACGGAATTCATCGGCAAGGGCCTTGTCCTGCGTAATATCATACTCATTGCGATTGAGAGCGTGGAGAATCGCAATTTTGAGGACATATTTATTGAGTGCATCATGCGGGAATGGCAAACCGCCTGTCTCATCGTCAAGCAGTGGCATGGTCGCAAAATAACGAAAGCGTATCTCACTCATCATCGGATCAATGAACCGTACTGCCTGTCCCGTGATGCGCATCGGGTACTGCCCCGCCGCACGCACATAGTGTTCCGGTATACTCTCCCCATCATGAATAAGGATTTCCTGCACCATCATCGGAGAGTTTGCCGCAATGAGAAGCCCCGACACCTCATGAATCGCCGTGTTGAGGAAGCCGATGCACTCTGCGCGGCTGTACTCATCCGAAATGTCATGTCCTGCTGCCTTGATCTCGTCAATCGCTTTGCTCGTTTTCATGACATCACCTCAGACAAAAAACGGCATCTTCGCCCGTGCATTGCTCCACTTGCGGCGTGGAACAATCGCATTCACCGCATCCATCACCGCCTGTGTCATCGTATCCACATCCGTGTTGTTCAGCACCATCCGTGTGAGCTTGACGATGGGATCAACGTAGGTATCCGGCAGAGGAATGGGATCGCCTTCCTTCACGGGCAGGAGACTGCCGTAGTAGTGGAGCAGAATACCGCACACCGCGTAAATGCGCCCCGCAAAGAGACGGAACGTATCGGGCGTTACATGGTCGTCCGCGACGGCATGCAGTCGGTAGCGATCGGAAAGACGGTAGACCCCCTTGACGGAGGTGAAATCATCGGGCAGGAGTGCCGCACCATCCGTGAAATCGTCCGCCTTGTATACCTTCTCACGTTCGAGCAGCTCGCTCTGCATATTGGCAAGGTGTGCGCGGAGATAGCGCAAGACCTCATTCATGGCGTGGTAAATCTCATAGTCCGAGAATTTCACCTCGTCCATGTCCTTCTCTTTCCAGCGCACCATTTCTTTCAGATGCTTTGCGTCAATCACACGTTATACCTCCTCCCCAATACCGCCGTGCGTGGTCCCGTTTTACGGCAAAGGCAGGATGCAGGGCAAAGAACTTTCGCAAAAGGCGCAAAAACTCTGCCTGATCGCCCGCGCACTGCGCCTTCCGCGCCTCGATGAGCCACGGGTCGAACTGCCAATATTCGGGCGGGATAAAACCCAGCGGAATAATGTTCTTCCCGCGCCCGCCCTCATCCGACACCTGCTTTGCCGTGTCGATTGCTTCCGAACAGTCGAACGTGTTGCGCAGGATCGTCTTCCCATCCTCCTCATAGATTTTTTGTTTCAGAATCATCGAATCACTCCCATACAAAAGGGCTCACCCCCAACAGGTAAGCCCTCTGTCTATGCGCTCTTAGGCACGCTTGATGTTGTAGATCGACCCCGAAGCCTTCGGCTGCGTCCCCTGCAGCCCGAGCCACGATTCGATGACGAATTCCTCGTACGAGCCCTTCTTGGCAAGCCCCTGAACCTCGTGCGTGCGGTCAAACCACTTCATATCCCAGTAGTTCATGTCCATGACATCCACCACCGTATCGGGGTACATACGGTGTACCTCGGCGCGAATCACGCCGAAGTCGGATTCGTACACATCCGTGATGTTGGTCGCCGTCTTCTCCTTCGACCCGCGCTGCTTGGTTGCACCGCCCGTGACAATCGCCGAGAAACGACGCTTGAGGCGCCCCGACATGACCGCAAGTGTCGGATTGCCGCCGCGCTTGCTGCACATCTCCATGCAGTCATTGATATGATCCTCAGTGAAGAGTGTGTCCCCCGCACTGAAGACGTTGTTCTTCACCATCTGGACGCCCTGACCTGCCGTCGAAAGCGTGACCTGATTGACGTTCTTGATCGCGTCATCCATGCTGTTAAACAGCGTAAACTTCTTCGGATCCGCATCCTTGCGAATGTAGTAAGGAAGATTCGCCACGATTTCAGTCGGGAGCTTGTTTCCGGTGCCCGGCTTTGCCTTGAAGTAGACGAAATCGCCCGTGTCGAGCTTGTGATCCGTCGTTGCCGCACAGACATTCCCTGTGAAGGTCACGTCCTCAGCCTCTTCTTCAAGGAAGTAGCGGACACCGCCCGTGAGTGCGGGATTGCCCGGAGACTCATCACGCGGTGCGCGGTTGAATACAAGCGCGTACTCAATGTCGCGTGCGTGCTGCTTGAACGCGTTCACCTTCTGGCGTGCAAACTCATCCTCAGGGGAATACTCCTTCGCGTGCTTCTTCTGCGCATCCGTCACGCGTCCCGTGCTGATGAAGTGCTGGCAACGGTTATCCCACTGCGCGAGCGAGCCGACCTTATCGGTCGTATAGTCCGTCATTTCGGGATATGCGTTCTCCTGCGGAGGTTTGAGACCTTCCGTTGTCCAGTTGAACTTGAGGCTCTTCGCCTCCGCCGCTGTCCCGAAATTGGACAGGAAAAATGTCATGTCAGGGTCAATGTTCGTAACGATTTTGCTGAAATCATCCTTCGTGCCGACCGCCTCGTACGTTGTGGACTGCGACACCGACTTTGCTACCAATGCCATAAATAATCACCTCTCGTAAAATAAACCTTAGTGAAGATGCGCCCGTAGGAATTTATTCCGTTCCCGCACGCCCATCGTTCGCATTGCACTCCAATCCACCGGATCAGGTGCGCTCTGTGCAACCTTGCCCGCACCCTCTACCGTCGGCGGCGTTGCTTTCGGCGCAGGCGTAGGCGCAGGAGAAAGCCCCGTCTGCTTCGCGTAAAACGCCGCACGGGTCTTGTTGTAGTAAGATTCGATCAAGGGGATGTCCGCACGCGTACACAGTCCCTGCCTGTACCGTTCGATGAGCTCTGCCACCTGTACCGCCTCCTGATAGGGCAGCTGCTGATAGAAGGTCTCCATCATCACATCGATCTGGTTGAAGTTCGGCTCAGATGCCTGTACCTGCTGCATTTTGGGCACGAACTCCGCCGCAAACGCCTCGGCCTCCGCCCGCTGCTTGGCAAGGTTCATCTGGTACGCGTCAATCTCGCGTGCGATTGCGTTCACGTTCATCTGAACCGCGACGCGGTACTCCTCCGCCTTCTTGGCATCCTCATCCGATTCGGCATAGGAAAGCTCGGAGAGCTGCTCCCGCGTAATCCCAAGATCCTTGAGTGCCTTCTCCTCCGCCGCACTTTGAATCCTGCGATAAATGTCCGTCCCGTGTTGTGGGGACGGCGGCACGTCCTGTTGCGGCGGCGGCTGTGCTGCCGCCATCTGCTGCTGCGCCGTGAGTGCGGCGATCTGCTGCTGCTGGCGAATGGCGACATAGTTTGCCCGCAGTTCCTCAGGAATGCGGGATTCATCGACGCGCCCCGTTGTCAATGCGGCAAGAAGCTCATTCGCCGTATAGGCCGCCGGTGCGGCGGGCGTTTCGGGCTGTTCCTCCTGCGCGGGCGTTTCCGCTTCCTCTGCCGCGTGAATCGGGACAAGCGAGCGTGCCCCCGTCACGGGATCGACGACGACGCCAAAACCGCCCGCGGACGGCTGCTCTACGGCGGACGACGTTCCCTGACCCGTGGCAGCGTCCTCCTGCACGCCCTGCTCCGCAGGAGCAGCGGGCGTATCCGCTGCCGTGCTCTCCGATGCATCTCCCTCTGCAAATCTCTGTAAGTCATAAACCCAGTCATTCATTCGGTATCCTCCTCAATCACTTCTATGCTCCTCGTGGAGCTTCTTCGCCGCTTCGCGCCCCTTGCGTGACACGCTCAAAAGACCGTCGTAAAAGTCACGCGCCGCCTGATAGTCTGCCTGGATCTTCATGAGTTCCCCCACATCCGCAGCGCGGCACAGGCGATCCAGTACATTTCCCTCCACCTGCGCAAGCCACTTGCCCGAGAACTTCTCTGTGAGGAGAAATGCCGCCTCCGCGCCCTCTGCGGCGCGTTCCTGCAGCTTCATCTTATCCATGTATTCCATCCGCTCTCCCTCCCTTCATGCCATGCCCGATAAGCTTTTTCATGGCTTTTGGCAAGCCGCTCGTCGCGTGCAATCTTCTCTGCCATCGCCGCAGGACTGGTCGAAAGCCCGAGCTGCGAGAGCGCGGCAATCTGTGCATCCATCGGCAAATCCGAGAACTTTGCCGAAAGCCGTGCGAGCGTCTTTGCCTTTACATCATCCTGCTTTAGCTGAAGCTCCGCCTGGGTAAGCGCGTCCTGTTTCTCCATTGCCGCCTGCTGCACTTGCTGTTCCTGTGCTTGCTGCTGTTGGAACACATCGCCGCTTGGATCGAGCAGATATTTCTCCGTCGAGCGGATGCCCATGACCTCAAGCAGCTCCTTCGTCACGTTGTACCAGGATTCGGCATTGACAATCCCGATCATCTCCAGTTTCGGATAGAGCTGATTGATGAGCACCATGAGGTACTGAATCTGTATCTCCTTGGAGGAAGCCCCGCGCCCGACATTGACGATAAGGTCATAGTCAATGCTGATCTCCTCGCGACGGATGGCGATGCTTTCATCTGCAAGGCGAATCATCTGCCCGTCGTCCACGAACTTTTGGCAGAGCAGGATGAGGAACTTCACAATCGGAATCCACGCCGTCTCCGCCGCAAGACGCGCGATCAGCTTGATCTTCTTGTCACTCGCGCCCATGATCGCCGAGATGCCCGTCGCCGTGCGATTGAGACTGGAGGAATCCAGTCCTTGATTGTACCGCGTACTGCCCGACTGGCTCTCGATCTCGTTCTGCGCATACTGCACCAGCGTCATAGCAGAGCTGTCAATCTGAATCGGCGGCGGCTGAAAGACCGCCTGACTTGCAGGAACTCCATTTTTGACCGGGACAATCTCATCCCCGTCCAGCATCGCGTCCATATCGACGTTTTTCTCGTCGACAAATTTCTGCGGCACATTGTTCTTTGCGACCGCAATAATCATCTGCCGTATGAGCGCGGTCTTGAGGTCTTGCAGCTGTTCGAGCGTATCCGTGATGGAATCCTCGCCGAAAATGGCATAAGCGTCATGCTCGGGGGAGAAGATAAAAAACGGCGGCATCTCAAACACATTGTCCTGAATCTTAAGCGGAACATCGCCGACCGCATGAACGATGATGTTCTCATAGATTCCGTCGCCATTGAAATCCACCTTGAGATAGGCTTCGTAAAGGTCAAACTCCTTAGAGGCATTATCCCCGTCCGAGAGCCGTCCGTGCATCTCCTCAATGTGCTTATTATGCAGCTTGTCCAGAAGCGGCGTTTTCCGTGCGCCCTCGCCCGCCTTTGCCATCGCCGCATCGACATTTTGGTAAACCCCCTGCGCCTCCATGCGCTTGAGGTAGTCCCCGCGCACCTTTTTCCGCTGCGCCACGAACTTTGCCGCATGAAGATCGCGTGCCTCGGGCGTAAAGCGCAGCTCCGACGGGCTCATGTTCTCGATGATCGGCTGGTTGACCTTGACATTGACGACATCAAATGTCACGCGCAGGAGATCCCCGAGCGGCGTCACAGGAACGGCTTCCTTGATCTCCACCTGCCCCGCCGCCTCGCCCGCAAGAATCATCTGCATCATCTGTGCATCGGCGAGCACCTCCATCGGCTGACGTTCTTCCTCACGCTTCCAGTAGACCTTCGCGCATCCCATGTTGATGGTAAGACCGTCGCGCAGAAAGTTATACATGAACGTGAAAAAGCTGTTCTTGCGCGTCACAAAATAGCAGAGAAGCTGCTGAATCTTCTTTGCGTTGTCATCATCGTTCACGTTCACACCTGCGATATCCACAGGATCGTCCGAGCCGGTGAACACCTCCATGAGCGACGGCATAATCCAGTCGATTGTTGTCTTAACGTCCCGCGACACCCAGTCACTGTACGCAGAGAGCGTTTTGAACTTCTTCCGATAGTGGTCTGTGTCCGCTCGGTACACGTTATAGCGGCGAATGAGCGCAGGTTCGACCGTCGCCGTATAATAGTGATCCGCGACATCACGCCCTGCCTTGTAGGCGGTCATAATCTTTTTGACCGCCTCGGGGGAAAGCGTTGCAAGGCTAATCTCCTCCGGGGCGGCATTTTGCGCAGCGTCATACGCTGCCGCGTTTCCCTGCATTGCCCCACCTCCTTTCACATACTTCCCGCCTTGCGGATGTTCCCACGGCGGCGTGCCTCATAATACCTGCCATGCGGCACATAGACCGGCATCGCAAACGTGAGCGCAAGCGCGTCCGCAAGGTCAGGGCTTTTGCCCATGCGCTCCTTTACCTTCTCCTTCGGCTCAAGAAGAATGTGCCCACTTGCGCTAAACTTGTACTCCACAGAGGCAAGCTCTGTCTTGAGCTGTGTATTCTGCGGGATTGCACCGCCGCCTTGCAGCCAGTCACGGCACTTGAAATACATCTCGGCGCGAATGTTGGCGTAACGCTCGGTATCCATCGCCGCCGCACCGAAATTCACTTCCGTTGGCGTATAGCCGAGCTGACGGAGGCGGTCAATCACCCCCGCCCCCATTGCCCCCGCATCAACGAACACCGCCGCAGGAGAAAACTCCGTGTAGCAGGACACGACTGCACTTGCTGTGTCCATCGTGGAAAGCCCCGTGAACGTCCGTGTCTCACGCAGGAGAAGTCCCTGCCGCACACAGATCACGGTACGATCATCGCCAAACCGCGCCACATCAACGCCAAGAATGACAGGCTGCCCTTGCACATCCTCCGCATCCATCTCGCGCCCCGCTGCCTCCGTGACAAGATCAATCGGGATAACCACATCCGATGCAGAGGCGGTAAAGTCACATAGGAGCTCCTGCCGAATCTCCATCTCTGTCATCTGCGCCTGCATATCCTTGAGCTCTTCGGCGGGAAGCACGTTCGTCTCATCCGCCCTATAAATACAAGAGTACCAACCCGCCGACTTCTCCGCGTGCTGGTACATCTCATAGAACTGATTCTGTCCCTTCGGCGTTCCGATGAACACCGCCCATCCTTCGCGGTCTGCAAGCGCAGGACGGATAACGCCGCCCCAGAGCTCCGGCTTGATATCCGCATACTCATCAAGGATTACACCGTCGAGGTAGATACCACGCAGCGCATCGGGATGATCTGCGCCGATGATATAGAGCCGTGCGCCCGGTGAGCGTGCGTGTCTTGTCGGCAACTCAATATAGAGCTCCGATTCATTCACCGCACGCCCAGGGATTGGATTCGTATAGTATTTCAGATACTCCCACGCCACGCGTTTTGCCTGATTGCGGTACGGCGCAACGTAGGCATAGACAGGTGCTTTCTTCTCGTTGAGCACCGCCTTTTTAATCATCTCGTTCACCGTACCGACCGTCTTGCCGAAACGACGGTGACAGACCAGAACGGCAAAGCGGTTCTTTGCGAGCGCAGGATGAATCGTATCTTTCCAGATCGGGCGCGGCGTGTACGGTATGACAATCTCAGACATCTTTACCCTCCCATCGGAAAACAAGCGGTGCACCGTCCGCCCCGCTCACCTGCGTCTTGTTGATGTATACCCCGTCCATCTTGTTGAGCAAATCCATTGCTTTGAGACGATCTGCCTTTCCTGTCTCCTCATCACGGGCAAATTGTGTGAGTAGTTCGCGACGTTCAGCCGCGTCCATGATCTTGTGCGAATCCAGTTCGCGGCGGAGTTCTGCAATACGTGACTGAATACCAACATTTCCCAACAATCTTGCCGCTGCTGTCCCAGCAACTTTATCCGAACGAGGCTTGTAACCCGCACGCTTGTAAGCTTCGGTGGCATTTCCACAGCGTACAAATTCCACACAAAAATTTTCCTGTAACCGCTGCATCATGCCACCTCCTCTGCACATTTTTACGCAAACAAGCCCCGCGCTTCCTCTATGCGCTTCTTTGCCGTCTCGAAATACTTTGGATCAAGTTCTATTCCGATGAACCGTCGCCCCTCCTGCACGCAAGCGACGCCCGTTGAACCGCTGCCCATGAATGGGTCAAGAACGGTATCACCCGTACGCGAACTTGTACGGATGGTACGCGAGAGAATATCAACGGGTTTTTCGCAGGTATGGAAACGCTTCTGCATCGGAATCGTTCCCCTCTCCCACACATTGCAGTGCGCCGCATCGTTTACGTGCGTATGCCTCAATCCCTCATACTCTCGCCGCAGTCCCTCATACTCCTGCCGCAGCTCCTCGTAGTTCTTGCCGAAGCCCAACGGCTCATAAACAGCCTCCCACACTGCACGCGTCGGAATTGCAAATTGGGAATCTTTGAAATAATGTCTTGAAATCATATATGCTTCTTTCCCCGTTGTAGTCTTATAAGCGGCGGAGATGTCATCATCTGTGAGGTCAAGGCGTTTTTTCTCAGTAACGTACCAATCCTTTATCGAACGGTAACAGTCGGGGTTGCTGTTGATTCGATCTACTCCTATAGAATGCGCCCATACCCCCGTCCCCACTTTGAAGAAGTGCAGACAGTACTCGCAACGGTTGAACCACTGCCGCAACTGTCCGGGATTGCGGTTCAGCCACGACCGCGCCCGATAGCTTTTCCCCTTGTCCCAGACGCAGAAACTGATAAGCTGAAACTGTCCACGCTCATGCACATCATGAATAATCTCGGCGATCTGCGGCATATCATTGTGCCACATATAAAGAACGCCGCTGTCTTTCAGCACGCGGGCGGATTCAGCGAAGAAGCGGCGCATAAAGACGGGATAATCGCCGATCTTGTCCCATGCGTTTGTTTTCTCCTTCCCTTTTGTTTTCGTTTGAACGCCAATGTTGTACGGCGGATCGGTGAGAATCATATCGACACTCCCGTCCTCTATCTCCTTCATCCGCTCGAAACAATCCCCACGGAGCAGGGTTATATCGTCCACACATCCGCCTCCTCTGCAATCAAAAAGGACACCGCCGCAGCCGTGTCCCATAAAAATTTATATCTCCCGCCGACGATCTATAAAAAATCGCAGAAATTTACGTCTCATTCCCCCCAACAAAAAAGCCGCCTCGATTGAGACGGCTATCCGCAAGGAGGTATCCGTGTAGGAAGGAGGAAACAGCGGGCGGCGCGTTCCAAACCACCCATACTAACAGTATAGCAGGTTTTTCGGCGAAAACAAGGAAGTAAAAGGGAAGTAAAACGGAAGCAAAATGTATGTTGAAATAAAACTTTTATTCTTCCTCCTTCCTATGCCCACCAAGATCAACAAAGGGGATCGTGATAAACGGCGTTCCTGTGATATATTCAGAAACATATCCAACAAGCATAGTATTTCGTGCTGCACAAGGTTGAGCAAGAAGTTCCAAGTCATTTTCTATTTCTTTGCTTGAAACTTTATCTTCTATTTTATACCTCACCGAAAATTTAGTCTCTATACAGAAAAATATTTTCGGCTCAAATGTTGCTATACACGAAACCTTAATAATAAGCTCATTGTTCTTTGTCACTTCATAAGAAGCATCCCACTTTGAGATATCTTCTATTTTTTTAACCTCGATCTCATCCTCATTAATATGTCGTCCATGGATACTTTCTAACGTGAATTCGATAAGTTGCAATTTTGATAGGATTTTATATTTTTCCTTCATTTATCTTGCCTCCCTTTGATATGCATCCAAATGAACCACTTTATGTTTCTCTCCTACATGCTTCCATTGAGTTTTGTTTTGCTCAAGAACTGAAACGATAATAGAATTTATCGCACTGCGTTCCTCATTATTCGATCCATGTTTTATTTTTCCCCTTTCTAAGAAGGAGTGATTGCACCCGATTCCCATAGCAAGAAACGTATTTACCAGATGGTTCAAACTGACCCCCTCTTGTTCGGCAGTCCTGATCAATGCAGCATGTAAACTCTTTGAAACACGCGTAGTAAATTTCCCACTTGGGGACTCATCTACATATAATTTAGGCTCAGGAATATTTCGACCTTCTGCTTTTGCTGTCGAAATCCACGACTCAATAGCATCAGAAATATTCCTCAATGCTTCTTCCTTTGTCTCCCCATCCGCAATACAGCCAGGAAGCTCAAGAACTTCTGCTAAAAATCCGCCCCCATCGTCTTTTGACAGTGCAGAAAGAGTGACCTGATATTCATCAATTTTAGCCATTATGCAAACACTCCTTCTTAAATACCTTTTACATATCTATACGCTTTTAAAGCCCTTTTTACATATACTGCCTTTAAAGGGTCTCTTTTCCCCTTGGAATCCACTGTTACGATTTCGGTCAGATCAGGATGCGAAAAAGTGTAATGGTCACCTTTTCCTTTTCGACACTCAAATCCGCCTACTTTCGTCATTAGCTTTTCCAACTCATCAAACGTGACATCAGCAGGGTTGTTTTCTATTTTTTGAAGCAACTTTTCATAATGTCCCATAGGCATCCCCTGAACTTTGATGTCATATATGATACCACTTTTTCAGGTTTTGTAAATAGCAAAGTGCAGGTTTCGAGTTTAATTTTCAAATTTAATTTTCAACTGCGCTGGTCTCACGATAACCCCAAACAACATCAATGCTACATCACGAAGTGCCTTTCCACCTTTGTCTCGCACCCACTTCTCCGTATAGTTCAGAGCATCTGCGATCTCTATCCACGACTGCCCCCGCATATACCGCCCTTGTAGCAGCTCCACATCTGCATCATCCAGCGACTCAAAGGCTCGATCAATCGCCCGTATTGTGCGCTCTATTTCATCTCTGCGGATCCGCATATCGCGGATATGCCCCTCAAGCTTAATGCGACGTATAGCGGCCGCCTCCGTTGTAGTCAACTCCCTTGTCCCGCCGCTGATGCGATCGTCCCCGTACTGGATGGAGGATATGGATTCATCACGCAAAATCATCTCCTGCGCATCGATCTCTTCTGTGAGATTCGTGGCGGCGACCTTCATCTTTGTATAGTTCTGCAAGAGCCGCTTTGTCTCCCTGATATAGTCGCCGTATGCCCTCACGCCGCTGCCTCCGATCCGAATCACGTCATGTTGTTGTCGTCACCAATATGTTCCGAACGCACCAAAAGAGCGGAAATACCGCTCTTTTTCGTTATACCGTCTGTTCCACGCTTTGCCTCACAAGAGGTTTATTCATCTTCGTCAAAAACAGCTTGCATAATTTTGTCAAGCTTTGCTGCTCTTTTCTCATATCGGGATATTTGTTCTTGATATATCTCCTGCAATTCTTCAAATGTCACCATTTTTATAAGGACTTCATCACTATAGGGCGCAGTGCGATCTCCCTTGAATTGATACCAGTCTCGCAATCCTCCACTATTTTGCAGGTTGCGGTATGCTATCTTTCCATCATCATCAATGTAAAGCACATCATGTACATTTGTTCCGACAATGTGTTCTTTGTTCATCTCTGTATCTCGAATCACGATAACA